>NZ_JAJAFX010000010.1:0-114054 GCF_025384845.1 Photorhabdus temperata
CCGTATTCTCCCCGTTCAATGATGGGGATCCTGCTTTATGGGATCATGAAAGGACACTGCTCGCTCAGAGCACTTGAACACCTGGCGCGTTTAGATTTGGGGTGTATTTTTGTCAGTTATGGCGTGACACCTGATCACGCCAGCCTTGGGCGTTTCATTTATCAGCATCAAGCTGTCCTGACAGGGACGTTTTTTAAAGAACTGACCTTATCTGTTTTGCGCCGCAGCCAATCCGGGATTTCGTGCCTGGCGGGTGACGGAACAGTGATTGAAGCTGCGTGCTCTTATTATCATCTTTTGACTCAGGAAGCGATTTCACGAGAAAAAAGCGCCCTCACGGCAGCGCCCGCTACTGCGCGGACAGAAAAACGCATTAAGCAATTGGAACAGAGCGCCGAAGTATTACGGCGCCGACAAGAAAATCGGGAAAAAAAGGGTAAAGATGGCAGCCAGCTGCGTATTAATCCAACAGAACCAGAAGCGGTCGTCCAGAAGCTCAAGCGGGGAAAGGGATTTTCAACGGCTTATAAACCGTCTGTTTTAGTCAATACCAGGCGGATTATTGTCGCCCAGACCGTCGATCCGTCCAGTGAAACACAGGTGATGGCGGATTTATTGACGCAGAATTTCAATTTATCGGGATATCATCCGGACAAATTGTTATTGGATGCCGGTTATTTCCATGACGCGGTGATAGCTGAGACACAAAAATATCAAATCCGGCTGTTTTGCTCTGAAAATTCCCACCGGCAGACCCCCCGGAAAATTTACCCCAAATCGTTATTTATCTATGATGGCGAGCAAAACAGTTATACCTGTCCTGCCCGCCATCAATTATCCCTGAAAAGCACAGTAGCCGGGTCGGAAAAAACGCGAGGCTATCGGGTTTATGGCGGTGCCAATTGCGTCCAATGCAGGCAAAAAAACCAATGTACGCAGGCCAAAGGCGGGAGAAAAATAAAACGCTATCCGGAAGATGAAAAGCGGGATGAACTTCGTTTGCATATGGCGACCCCTGAATCAAAACAGATATTGAGTCAACGAAAGAGCATAGTGGAACCGGTATTTTCAGCCTTGCGAGGAATTCAGGGGCTGGAGCGCTTTCGGCGTAAGGGATTGTCAGCGGTAAAGTTGGAATTTACCCTGCATGCGATGGCCTATAACTTATCAAGAGCGGTAGCTCTGATATTATGGGTGATGTTTAGCCTGTTATTCGGACAAATAACAGGCACTAAAGAAGGGGAGCTGGATTCAATTTGACGCGTTGAAAAAATGACCTCAACCCTTTTGCGACACCCTCTTTTCAACGAGGTTTGTCAGAGGTCTGAGCCTCCAAAGAGGCTGCAACAGATTCAAATTTGCTTGTATTAACGTGATCAGTACAGCTTTTTCGCAGTTTCCAGCCAATCCTGTTTAAACACACGTTTCATATTCTGCACTGCATCAATGATGTCATGATGAACAAGTTTCTCATTCTGGATACCAACACAACGGCCACCATAACCTTCCAACAGCAATTGAATGGAATATGCTCCCATACGGGAAGCCAGAATACGGTCATAAGCGACCGGAGAACCACCACGCTGAATATGGCCTAAGACGGTTGCACGGGTTTCATGATGAGTCTCTTTTTCGATATGCTTCGCAAGTTCATAGACATCACAAACATGCTCAGTCATCGCAACGATCGCATGGCGTTTACCTTTATCGATACCCGCTTTAATCTCAGCGACCAATTCATCACGACTGAATGAGACTTCAGGCAGAACGATAAACTCACAACCTCCCGCAATAGCGGCTGACAGAGTAAGATCACCACAATAACGTCCCATCACTTCAACAATGGAAATACGTTTGTGGGAAGTTGAAGTATCACGCAGGCGGTCAATGGCTTCAACAACCGTTTCCAGCGCGGTGAAATAGCCGATGGTATAGTCCGTACCCGCCACATCATTATCAATGGTACCCGGCAGACCGATACATGGGAAACCGGCTTCGGTCAGTTTCTTCGCCCCAAGATAAGAACCATCACCGCCAATAACCACCAGTGCATCAAGACCGATTTTTCTCATGTTCTCAATAGCGATAGCACGAACTTTCTCATCCCTGAACTCAGGGAAACGGGCTGACCCCAGAAAAGTACCACCGCGGTTAATCATGTCGGATACACTGAAACGATCAAGTTTCTTCATACGGTTTTCATACAAGCCAAGATAGCCATCATAAATACCGAAAACCTCTAACCCTTCGGTTAATCCTGCACGAACCACACCACGAATAGCCGCATTCATACCCGGCGCATCACCGCCACTCGTTAAGACACCGATTCTTTTGATTTCGTTGATCATGATGACCTCTAAACTTGTAGATGTAATAATTGCAAACCCGCTAACGGCGGACTTCGTATGCTATCACTTTACCTGAAACAGAAATCTGCCTTTCTAACCTGTTATCGCCCAACGTACTGAGGCAATCATGCTGAATTGATTCAACCCTGCATATAATACGGTAAAAAACCAAGTCTGCATTAACAATAAGTCCCTTTTTGAGATCAATTTAACTGAGAATAATTTAATTATAGCTCCGCGACTCCTCACGCTGATCGGGAATACGCCTTATCAACAAAAAAGAGGCCAGTACTGTGGGCAACCTACACCACAGTACTGATCAATCACCAATAACCCTCATTCATTGCACTGGTATCTTTCCACTACGTATAGAAATAACGTGTCAGATGGAAAAATACTGGGGCGGCAAAACATAAAGAATCGATTCTGTCTAACATTCCGCCATGACCTTCAATCATTTCACCAAAATCTTTGATACCACTATCGCGTTTTATCGCTGACATACACAAACCGCCGATAAAGCCCATCAACGTAATCGCCAACGACATCAAACCCGCCTCCCACGGAGAAAATGGCGTTACCCAGTAAAGTGACATCCCCAATAAAACGGAAGCCAAAATACCACCGGCAAAACCTTCAACGGTTTTATTCGGGCTTAACTTAGGCACAATCGGATGTTTGCCAAACAATTTACCAAACACATACTGCAAAACATCCGACATCTGCACCACAATCATTAAAAACAGCAATAATTCGACATTCTCCCCTTCATAACCTGGAATATCCAACATTAATAAAGCAGGCGCATGGCTAATACAGAATACAGCAACTAACATCCCCCACTGTATTTTAGCTGTCCGCTCCAGAAAGTTCGTCGTATCTCCAGCCAATGCAATACGGGCAGGTAAAAACAGGAAAACATAAACAGGAATGAAAATAGAAAACACGCCATACCACTCAATACCAACAGCAATGTATTGCAACGGCATGAAAATAAAGAAACACCAGAACATGGCCTCATGGTCACTTCGTCGTGTTGGTGTCAAAGTGAAAAATTCCCGTAAAGCAAAAAATGACATACTTGCAAATAATAAAACTGAACCGATTGGCCCAACAATGACGGACAACACACAAACAATGCACATTCCCCACCAACCGCGAATGCGGGCATTCAGATTCTCAATTGTCGGATGGCTTCCCCCTGAATGCTTAGAGGCCAGTATTGCCCCAATAATACTGGCAATAATTAACGGCACAAACATGCCACCCAGCAACAAAAGCAATTTATTATTAAGCATGGTCATAGTATTAACGCCTCCAATGCCAGGCGAGCCCGCTGTAGAAAATCAGCTTTTTCCTCGTTTTCACCTAATTTTTCCAAAGGCCGGCCAAATGTCGCCGAACAAATAACCGGAACAACAAGTGCCGAACCTTTTGGCAAAACCCGGTTTAAATTCTCCAGATAGACAGGAATAAGCTCAACATCAGGGTATTTCTTGGCTAAATAATACAGACCACCTTTAAATTTATTGATTTGCTCGCCACTTCCCCGCGTCCCTTCCGGGAATAAGATCAAAGACTCCCCACGCCTTAATACATCCTCCATTGGTATAAGCGTATTTTCTTTTAAACCATCCTCCCCTTTGCGATCAATCAGGACAGCCCGAAAAACTTTATTGATAAAATATCTGCGCAGCCCCGTCTTACTCCAATAATCACGGGCAGCGACCGGATGCACCCGATAACGTAATACCCGGGGAAATCCGGCCCAAATAACTAATCCATCCAAATGGCTGGTGTGATTGGCATAATAAATCCGGGCAACTACCGATGGCTTACACCCAATCCAACGAATACTCACCCCGGTTAATAAACGGCAAAGCCCGGACAGAAAAGAGCCCATCCCTTTACTTACCAATGTCACTTCTTGTGATCTATTCATTACAAGCATCCTTCTCTTGCAATTCAGCCAATATGACTCTGGTTCGCCGAATACATGTCCAGAGACAGCCCAACGTGATAACGACTAATATCGCAAACAAAAGGTACTGGCCCCATAACTGAGATAAAAAAGCGGCGACGATTGAACCAACAGTAATTAATGCCATTCGGTGCTGTTTCGCCATCGGGCCAAGGAAACGCTGAGGCAAACCACAAGTACCACCTAATAAACGAATATAGGCTGTCAAAACAGCCAATAATGCAGCAATACAGCCAAGAGAAATCGCAAATGGAAAAAGTGTTAAACCATATCCCAATCCAATCAGAATAAAAGAATCCGCAATACGATCTGGAAGATCATTAAAAACAGCGCCGGCAGCCGTCTTCAATCCCCCTTCAACAGCAACCATCCCATCCAATAAATTACACATTAACCTGGCTTGAATAAGTATCGCTCCAGTAATCAATAAAACTGAAGTCAGCCAGAAAGGTTTGACCAAAAAACAAACCGCAAAACACAACCCAGCTAATACAGCAAAAACAACACTGGCAACAGATATGCCATTTGGTGTCACCCCTCTATATTGCAGCCACTTAGCCGTTCTCCCGACCCATATTGCATTACGTGTTTTGATCGGACGCCTATCTTTCACCTCATTACCAGACATATCATTTCCCTTCCAAAAAACAAATGAACAATCAAATCCACTTAAGTTAAATGAAATAAGATAAACAGGATTGGTTAGAATAACAACAATAAAAAAACCTGCCGGAGGGAGGAGGGAAAGGTTTTGGTGTCAGCATCATCTGCTGTACAGACTAGCCCGACAATGGCAGTGCTGACCGTGGTAATAGTGCGCGCGCCCTTGTTGATTTCCAGCACGCGGACGCCATGACGATAGTCTTGTGCCATAGCGAAGAGGGTGATTCCGCTACGGTGATCACTTTATTCTTCTGGAGGTGTGCAATATTCTGAGAATTTTTATATTTTCTATATCCTCATCGTAACGATAGAGATAAATTTGCTCCCGGTCAGTCCTTTAGAGGGTGTCAATAAGCTGGGTTTCAAGTTCGGTCTGCTTCTGTTTGATAGGAGTTATTTCGCCTATTTGTTGAGAAAGTGTGCTCACGGCTTCCACCGTGGCCTGCTGCTCTTGGGCGCATAATTCGACGGACTGATGGATATCGTTAAAGCGGGCATCGTCAGATTGCTGCTTCACTGGTGCTTGGTGGAGCATGAGATCCTTGTTTGATCTTGCGGATTGGTGCGGGGAATGGGGGGGTTTATGTACCCTTTGCGCACCCGCAACAAAAGAATAAAAAACGATCACTTTGTTAATGATAAGGATATTTTGATATCGTTAACACCACAGGCACGCGCATAGCGACTGAGTGTATCAATGGATGCCTTAACGATATTTTTTTCTATTTTTGATACAGTCGGTGGTTTGATACCCATTTTTTCAGCAACCTGAGCGCTGGTCAGCCCAGCATTTTTCCGCCATTCAGTCAGCATATTCTGCATCTCAATCGCTAACTCAAGCTCTTTCTCCTCTTCCGCTAACGTGGCTTTAAATCGGGGGTTTTCTTTGGTTCTTTCCTCAATGTAGAGGTCTAAATCATCACGCATCATATTTCCTCTTAATCTCTTGATGGTTCTGTCAGTTCATTTTTTCGCGCAATCGCTATCCTGAGTTCATTTAGGGGATGAAAGAAAAATTGCGCTGCTATGTCTCAGCACGGGTGCCAGATGGGGACAAGCAACGCACGTTCTACGCCACACATTCGCAAGTCATTTTGTGATGAAAGGTAGAAACATTGTTGCACTGCAACAAATACTCAGTCATGCCAATATACAACAAACTATGGCGTATGCTCATCTAGCACCCGACTATTTGCAATCACGTTAAATCCACTAAATGGAGGCATAGAAATTTAGCAATAACAAGCAACCGTAGCACTCAAAAGTGTCCACATTTAAGAATTTTCGCGTTACTTACAGTTGCTTATAAAATTTTTATCTGGTTGACTTTAAAGTAAATTAACCTTAGCCAGATAAAAAAATCCCGCCAAAAGGCGGGAGAAAAGACAGGGATGGTGTCTATGGCAAGGAAAAATTTCGTTTGCTACTATTTACTTTACTGCTATGGGTATTACAAATCAGTTCGGTAACTGAGACACATGCTGCTGATGATGTTGCTCCAATTGCACCTGCTGCTCAGGAGTCAACAATTGGTACATCTGATGATGAATACGGGCCATTTCTACCTGACGTTCAACATTATATTTAACCATCTTTTCAACCTGGGCCTTTACTGCCGCTTCATCAAAATCTTTCGCGGTAACCAACTTACGCATCTCTTCACGTTCTGCGCGACTCATAGACATTGATGAACGCTGTTGATGCTTTTGCCCCACCAAATCACGCATTTGCTGACGTTGTTGCTCAGTTAAAGTGATACCATTAAACATATGGTCGTTATCACCGATGTCATTATTACGGTAATGATGGTTTCCCTCGCTTTTATAACCACAAGGCGCACAATTACCGGGTATTGTAGCAGCGTGCACTATACTTGCTGTTTCAGCTAAAAATACTGTCGAGCCAAGAACAAATATTGACGCTAAAACTAACGCTGCTATGTTACGCATTAAACAACTCCTCGTTTCCCCGAACGATGCTATTCGATTCAAATTGTGGACAACTATACCTACGCGGCTGCAAACTAGCGTCAGAGCTTGTAAAAGAACGTAAAGTCGTGGAATAGCAAAGTTTGTTATCGTATTTTTGCTCTTGGAGGAAGTAATCGATGCATAAAATCCTATTAGTTGATGATGACCGAGAACTGACATCACTATTAAAAGAATTACTTGAAATGGAAGGATTTAACGTTGTTATCGCTCATGATGGAGAGCAGGCATTAAAATTCCTTGACGATTCAATTGATCTGCTATTACTCGACATTATGATGCCGCGTAAAAATGGCATTGCAACACTGAAAGAACTCAGGCTAGGCCATCAAACCCCGGTTATTATGCTGACAGCACGTGGCAGCGATTTAGATCGCGTGCTGGGGCTGGAATTAGGTGCAGATGACTATCTCGCCAAACCATTTAACGATCGTGAGTTGGTAGCACGTATACGCGCTATCCTTCGCCGTTCAAACTGGAGTGAACAGCAACAGGCAGAAAATGGCCCTCCCTCTCTTCAGATTGATAAACTACACTTGAACCCTGGCCGGCAGGAAGCCAGCTTCGCAAACCAAATACTGGATTTAACCGGGACTGAATTCACCTTACTCTATTTATTGACTCAACACTTAGGTCAAGTTGTTTCCCGCGAACTCCTGAGCCAGGAAGTATTAGGTAAACGACTGACCCCGTTTGACCGGGCAATTGATATGCATATTTCCAACCTGCGCCGTAAATTACCTGAACGAGAAGATGGCCTGCAATGGTTTAAGACATTACGTGGTCGCGGATATTTAATGATTTCCGCAACATGATAAACAGTCTAACAGCACGCATCTTCGCCATTTTCTGGTTTACCCTGGCATTAGTCCTGATGTTGGTCTTAATGGTGCCGAAACTGGATTCCAGGCAACTAACCTCCCTGCTGGAAAATGAATACCGGCAGGGCGTCATGCTGGAACAACATATTGAAGCAGAATTAGCTCAAGACCCGGCTAATGATTTACTTTGGTGGCGTCGTTTATTTCGCGCAATTGAAAAATGGGCACCACCAGGACAACGCCTGATCCTAGTAACCAGTGAAGGACGAGTTATTGGCGCCCAGAGAAGTGAAATGCAAGTTGTCCGCAACTTTATCGGCCAATCAGATAACGCGGATCATCCGAAAAAGAAAAAATATGGCCGTTCTGAGATGTTAGGGCCATTTTCTATCCGGGATGGGGAAGATCATTACCAACTTTATTTAGTTCGCCCGGCGAACAGCCCGCAGTCAGACTTTATTAACCTAATGTTTGACCGGCCACTACTATTATTAACGGCCACCATGTTAATCAGTGCGCCATTACTATTATGGCTGGCATGGAGTTTAGCCAAACCTGCCCGTAAATTAAAAAATGCCGCCGACGATGTTGCGAAAGGTAATTTACGTCAACATCCCGAACTGGAAGCGGGGCCACAAGAGTTTCTGGCAGCGGGTAACAGCTTCAACCAAATGATCAGCGTATTAGAGAGAATGGTCACAGCACAACAACGGCTCATCTCCGACATCTCCCATGAACTGCGCACGCCTCTTACCCGTCTGCAACTCGCAACGGCATTACTTCGCCGCCGTCATGGTGAAAGCAAAGAATTGGAAAGAATCGAGACAGAAGCCCAACGTCTGGACAGCATGATTAACGATCTATTAGTGCTCTCCCGCAGCCAGCATAAAAACGAACTTCTGCGGGAAAATATCAAAATAACCGATTTATGGAACGATATTCTTGATAACGCCATCTTCGAAGCTGAACAAATGGATAAAACCCTTGAAGCAACCTTACCACCGGGTTCCTGGACCATTTACTGCAACCCATTAGCGCTTGGCAGTGCTTTTGAAAATATCGTGCGTAATGCCTTACGCTACTCCCACCACCATATTGCGGTCACATTCCATGCTGATCATCAAGGGCTCACCATTACCGTTGATGATGATGGTCCAGGCGTCACCCCGGAAGACCGCGAACACATATTCCGTCCTTTCTACCGTACAGACGAAGCCCGCGACCGGGAATCCGGCGGCACAGGCCTTGGCCTGGCGATTGTTGAAACCGCCGTTAGCCAGCACCGCGGCTGGGTACGTGCTGAAGACAGCCCATTAGGCGGCTTGCGTCTGGTCATCTGGCTGCCGCTTCATGGACGGTAATACAAATATCAAGATCACCTAACCTTATTCTATCAATTCATCAAACAAGTATTCTGTCAGGCTTGACCCGGAAGGGCTGACAGTTTACTCTTTTCATTAATCATTAAAAAATCTTATATTTTGTTTCTTTTTATTGCGACAGGTAACTAAGAAAAACATTTAAAAATCATCAAATTAAATGAAATTACAGAACTATATGGATTTCTGGGAACCAATAACCTAGTGCGGTAGCTTTACTATTATTTCACTATTTATTATTTCAACAATAGACCTTACACAAACTATTTAAAAATAGCCTGTTAAAGTTTCACCTGTCAAATAACACTTATGAAAATAAATAGCACCCTAATTAGAAACTGCGAAATATTATTTATTTTCACAAGTTCATTTTCAGGTCACAATATTAAAGGCAAAATATGTCATCACTAAACATTCTCACCGATAAATTTGATAATAAAACAGCCATTATTGCCATTGTTGGTCTTGGTTATGTTGGCCTACCGTTAATGCTGAGATATAACGATATTGGCTTTAAAGTTATTGGGTTTGATATTGATAAAGAAAAAACAGATAAATTAAACTCAGGCCAAAGTTATATCGAACATATTCCCGCAGCCAAAATTAATCAGGCCATCCATTCCGGTTTCGAAGCCACAACAGATTTCAAAAAAATAACCAAATGCGATGCAATTATTCTTTGCGTCCCCACACCGTTAAATAAATACCGTGAACCCGATATCAGTTTCGTGATTAACACCACGGAGATGATAAAACCCCATTTAAGAGCCGGACAACTCCTCTCCTTAGAAAGCACCACTTATCCCGGCACAACCGAAGAAGAGTTATTACCCCGGGTGGAAGAAAACGGGTTAACCGTGGGTGAAGACTTCTTCCTGGTCTATTCACCCGAACGCGAAGATCCCGGTAACCCTGATTTCGAAACCCGAACCATCCCCAAAGTCATTGGCGGTCATACTGAAAACTGCTTAAAAGCCGGGATGGCCGTTTACCAACCGGCGATTGACCGGGTGGTTCCCGTCAGTTCAACCAAAGCGGCTGAGATGACTAAACTGCTGGAGAACATACATAGGGCTGTCAATATTGGTTTAGTCAACGAAATGAAACTGGTTGCCGACAAAATGGGCATTGATATCCATGAAGTGATTAAAGCCGCTGCAACCAAACCTTTCGGCTTTGTCCCTTATTACCCCGGCCCGGGATTAGGCGGTCACTGCATCCCGATTGACCCCTTCTATTTAACCTGGAAAGCCAGAGAATACGGTATCAATACCCGTTTTATTGAACTCTCCGGTGAAGTCAATTCATCCATGCCGGATTATGTTGTCACCAAAACTGTCTTAGCCCTGAATAAAGCGAATAAATCCATTAATAATAGCCGCATCTTAGTTTTGGGTATTGCCTACAAAAAGAATGTTGATGACATGCGAGAAAGCCCGTCGGTACATATCATGGAAAGACTCAGGGATTTAGGCGCCAATATTGAATATTCCGATCCTCACGTCCCAGTATTCCCTAAAATGCGTGAACACCATTTTAACTTAATCAGCCAGCCTATCACGGAAAAGAATCTCAAAGAATTTGACTGCGTTATTTTAGCCACCGATCACGACAAATTTAATTATGAATTCATCATTAATAACGCCAAATTAGTCGTTGATACCCGCGGTAAATATTCTCCGAATCACCAAAACGTTATCAAAGCTTAATCCAGGACGAACCATGCTTAACATAATTAAAGACAGAAAAATAAAATTCGCTTTAGTCGGTTGTGGAAGAATTGCTAAAAATCATTTTAATGCTCTGGAAACACATCAAGAAAACGCTGAATTAGTGGCAATCTGTGATAACGATCAAGCGGTATTAACCGCGACGATAGAAAAAACCGGCGTCCCAGGTTTTAACGACCTCAATACCATGCTGGATAATATCACCGCCGATATCATTATCCTGACCACCCCCTCCGGCCTGCATCCCGAACAAGCCATTGCCTGCTTTAATAAAGGCTTTCATGTCGTCACAGAAAAGCCGATGGCAACGCGACTGGCCGATGGCGAAAACATGGTCAAAGCCGCAGATAAAGCGGGAAAACGCCTCTTCGTCGTCAAACAGAATCGCTTAAACGCGACATTACAATTACTAAAACGCGCGGTCAGTGAAAAACGTTTTGGCAAAATCCATCTGGTTCACCTCAATGTTTTCTGGACCCGTCCGCAAGAATATTATGATCAAGCCGCCTGGCGGGGCACATGGGAATTTGATGGCGGCGCCTTTATGAATCAGGCGAGCCATTACGTTGATTTAATTGAATGGCTAATCGGCCCGGTCAAAGATGTGCAGGCCATGACATCAACACACCTAGATATCGAAACGGAAGATACCGGGGTACTGAACATCCGCTGGCGAGACGGGACCTTAGGCTCAATGGCCGTCACCCTGTGCACTTACCCCCAAAACCTTGAAGGCTCTATCACCATTCTGGGTGAAAAAGGCACCGTCCGGGTGGGGGGATTGGCCGTCAATGAAATCCAGGAATGGCGTTTTTCCGACGAAAAAGAGTATGACCGGCAAGTCAAAGAAGCCAGCTATGAAACCACTTCCGTTTATGGCTTTGGTCACCCGCTTTATTATAAAAATGTCATTGATGTCATGAAAGGCGAAGCTAATCCCATCACGGATGGCCGAGAAGGATTAAAATCATTAGAACTGCTTATCGCTGCCTATCTCTCAGCCCGAGATAATAAAACCATTTCTTTACCTTTAACGTATTAAATAAAGGGAAAAGATATCATGTCAACCGAACACGTAATGATACATCCCAGTGCCATCGTTGATGAAGGGGCCCAAATCGGGAAAAACAGCCGCATTTGGCATTTTACGCATGTTTGTTCCGGCGCCCAAATTGGTGAAGGCTGCTCTTTAGGGCAAAATGTCTTTATTGGTAACCAAGTCACCATCGGCAATCACTGCAAAATACAAAATAACGTCTCTGTTTATGACAACGTTCATTTAGAAGAGGGGGTATTTTGTGGTCCGAGCATGGTGTTTACCAATGTTTATAATCCACGTTCATTGATTGAAAGAAAAAGTGAATATAAAACCACCCGGGTGAAAACAGGCGCCACATTAGGCGCCAACTGCACAATTATCTGTGGCACCACCATTGGCGCCTATGCCTTTATTGGCGCCGGTGCGGTCGTGAATAAAGATGTGCCGGATTATGCCCTGATGGTCGGCGTACCGGCCAAACAGATTGGCTGGATAAGTGAATTTGGTGAGCAATTAGATTTACCGCTGCACGGACAAGCAATAACAACCTGCCGGCACACTCAACATATTTATCAACTCAACCATCATACCGTGACCCGAATTAAAGTATAAAAGGTAAAGAAAAATGCAATTCACCGACCTCGCGGCACAACAAAGCAGAATTAAAGATAAAATTGACGCGAATATCCAGAAAGTCCTCACCCACGGAAAATATATTTTAGGGCCCGAAGTAGCGGAATTAGAAGAAAAGCTGATGGCCTACACGGGAGCCAAATATTGTATTACCTGTGCAAACGGCACCGATGCCCTGCAAATTGCCTTAATGGCGATTGGCCTCAAACCCGGTGATGAAGTTATCACCCCCGGATTTACCTATATCGCCACCGCGGAAACCGTTGCGCTGCTGGGCGGCATTCCGGTCTATGTTGACGTCAAGCCCACAACCTATAACTTAGATCCGGCTTTACTGGAAGCCGCTATTACACCAAAAACCAAAGCGATCATTCCGGTTTCTCTATATGGGCAATGTGCCGATTTTGACGAAATTAATGCCATCGCCGAAAAACATAACCTAATCGTAATAGAAGACGCAGCCCAAAGTTTTGGCGCAATTTATAAAGAGGAGCGCTCCTGTAATTTAACGACTATCTCATGCACCAGCTTCTTTCCCAGCAAGCCCTTAGGCTGCTACGGTGATGGCGGGGCTATTTTCACCAACGATGAAGAACTGGCGAAAATTATCCGTCAAATTGCCCGTCATGGACAAGACAGGCGATACCATCATATCAGAATAGGTATTAATAGCCGTTTAGATACCCTGCAAGCGGCCATTCTGCTGCCCAAACTGGACATATTTGAGGAAGAAATGGCATTACGTCAAAATGTGGCAGAAAACTATAATCAAGCGTTGAATGCCATCGGCATCATAACCACGCCATATATCGAGCCACACAATCTTTCTGCTTATGCGCAATATACTATCCGGGTTAAAAACCGCGATGAATTGCAACACAGATTAAAAGCACAAGGCATTCCAACCGCGGTGCATTACCCCATTCCCTTGAATAAACAACCCGCGGTTGCCAGCAATATTGTTCTGCCTGTCGGTGACGAAATAGCCCAGGAAGTGATTAGCTTGCCTATGCATCCTTATTTATCCATAGATTTAATTAACAAAATCTCCAGCGCAATTTAACTCTATGAATAATAAGTTTATAAAGAATTTATCTGGCTTATTACTTTCGTCATTATTAAGCCAGATATTATTACTGCTATCAACACCTGTACTAACAAGATTATTCTCACCTGAAGAATTAGGAATTTATGCTTCACTTTCATCCATTTTAAGTATTTTGGCAGTAGGGGCTTGCCTCCGTTATGAATTTTCAATAAGCGCATCAGAAAAAGAACGTGAAATTAATTCATTAGTCACGTTATCTTGCATAACTTCAATCATCATTAGCTTTATAACAATCACTATTTTTGCAATATTTCATATTCCAGAAAAAATAATTATAGGAAACCACATATACTATATACCTCTAGGTATTATTACTTACGGGTTTTATAGAGCAATGAGCTTCAACAGCATAAGGAAAAGACAATACCGTGAATTCTCTATTACTAAAATAGCTCAAACGGTCACTATGATTAGTATTCAAATAATTGGCGGCATAGCTAGTTTAGGAGCAAGCAGTCTTATCTTAGGGCAGATATTAGGCCAATCATTAGGCGTCCTATTTTTACGTAAAAAATCCCAATATCGCCTGGTAATAAGGAAAAACGAGTTTAGAAAAATAAGACTTCTCGCTAAGAAATATTATAAATTTCCAGTTTATGACTTCCCTGCCAGTTTAATTAACACTGTTAGTAATGAACTACCTCAATTGTTTATAATGTCTGCATACGGACTAAAACCCGCAGGATTTTATTTAATTGCATCTAAAATATCAGGTGCACCGATTACACTGCTAAACCAAACAGTTTCGTCTATATTACAAGGATATTTAAAAGGTACGCCTGCATCATCTTTCTTAAAAATTAAAAAAACATTCTATTACCTGGGACTAATTTCTCTTTTATTTGCCATAGTAACATACTTGATTGGTATACCAACCATAACTTTTGTTTTCGGTGAAGAATGGTATGAATCAGGTAAATATCTATTATGCTTAATACCTCATTTATCTGGACAGATAATATATTCATCTTTATCGATATATTTATCCATTTATGAACACCAGAAGAGCAATTTATTTATTCAATCAACATCTATTATATTAAGATTTACAGCCCTTCTCGTCGGATATTTATTAGGGGATATTTACCTCACCCTTTTATTATTTTCACTCACAAGCTTCAGTCTTTATCTAATGAGTACAGCTTATATCTTAAGATTATCTTTTATGCGGAAAAGAGGATTAGAATGAAAAAAACAAAAAATATAATTAAAATAATTCCATATATAATCATCGTAATAATCGTCAGTTATACATTCAATAAATATGCTTATGAGATAGATGAATTCAACAGTAATGTTAGAAACTTAGTCATGAAAGGGAAATTTACCCAACGTGAATTTAATAGCAATGGTTTTCCATTATCACATTCACCGCGTATCCCTAAGCCATTTCTATCCCCGTTTTATGTCGTTCACTATGGAATAATATACTCATCCTTAAGTTTAGAGAAAGACAATACCAATATATTATGGAGAACGGATTCATCCTTATCAGGATGGAATGTACCACCCCCTAAATTCAATAAAGAGGAATTAATTTCTAATTTTAAATTCTCAGCCGATTGGCTATTGAATAATATCAAATTATTCCATGGTGAGAATCATTACCTATATGATTTTGATTGGCCATATAAAGGATATGAAAATAATAAACTCTCTGCTCCCTGGTGGTCCGGATTAACAGATGCATATGCAATTACTCTCTTATTAAGAGCTTATGACTATTTTGGTGATGATAAATATCTATTAACCGCCCGTTTACTATACAAATCATCGCTAGCTCCGGCCAATCAAGGCGGTAGCTTGACAATTTTAGATAATATGCCCTGGATCGAAGAATATGTTGATCCTAAAGCAAGTCCAGACAAATTAGCCTTTGTATTAAACGGAATGATTTACTCTACGTATGGGATTGAATCCTTCGAAAATTATCTCAATATAGATAAAAGTAAAAGAATGTCCGAAAATTTATATAAATCAATCAGTAGCAATATATTTAAATTCAACATAAAAAATGAATGGTCCAGCTATGATTTAGTTGGTAATCCGGCGAATATGAAATATCATAGAATACAGACCCTTCTTCTAAAAGATCTTATAGATAGAAATCAAAACTTTAAAAATAAAGAAATAATAAAATTATATAATAATTGGAATCGATCCGTCTCTAATATAGGGTATTATTACATAAAGCATGGGCCTATTAGTTGGGCATACTATCAGTTTATCACTATGTATTTACTATCTATATTAGTATTATCAATCATTTATTTTTTTATTAGAAAAAATGCAAAATAAAATCAAAATAATACTAAAAATATTCCTATATCAGGTAATTATATATCTAAATTCCGTGCTTATATTAGACACATTCCAAGAGGTAAGAGGCTATAATATTAACCCACAAGGTCACTTAAGTATCTTATTCTGCTGGATATCATTATTACCACTAACCTTACTTAATAACCAAAAAAATCCAATTATGGTTTTTTTATGGTTAATATATATAATTTACATTATACCATTGTCAATTATATTTCCTCTAATTAATTCAGCTTCTATATACTCAGTGATTTTCATATCCGCAATAAATATATTATTTTTATTGTCTATATTATTCTTTCGAATAATAAATAGAATTACGTTACCAAAACTACAAATCCCCTGGGATTTATATAAAACAATTATCATAGGATGCGGTGTTATTGTTTTATTCTTTGTTATTACTAACCCTGCATTCAGTTTAATACCACCTAATATATTTAAAGTTTATGCAGTAAGAGAGAACTTTAAAGAAAACACATCATTATTAACTATGTATATTATAACAAGTGGGGGATACGTAATTTCACCATTATTATTATTAGCTTCATTTTATGTAAAAGGTTTTGTTAAATATCTGCTTATTGCAATAAGCATTATGATTTCCTATTTAATATATTGCTCTTCAGGATTAAAAAGCATAGCGTTCATGAATATCACCGTTATAACACTATTTTTCTATATCAAAGGGAAAAAAAATATAAGTAACTCTGTGATAAATATAATCCTATACTCATTCCTTGCTGCCGGATTACTGTATTTTATTTTCGATTTCTATGACCCACTTATACACTGGTTACGCAGAATATTCTTCACACCAACATTAAATACCTTCTATTTTTATGATTATACATTCAATAATAATAGGGAATTCACTAACGATGCTCCAAAGATAATCTCTCGAATATATTATGGCACCATAGGCTCTGCTAATACAGGCTTTATTGGGGACGGTATAGCCAGATATGGTATCGTTGGCTTAATAATAAATTTCTTTATATTTAACATGCTCATCTTAGCAATGAACCTGAGTTCAAAAAAAGTTCCATTTGAATTTTCAACAACATTATATTTACCGTTCGTATACACAGTATCAAACACAGCAATTACAGCACTACTACTGACATATGGGCTGCTGGTATTAAGCATACTATTATTCTTATTTCCTACGAAAAATAACAAGAACTCCCTATGAAAATCACACATATGACATCGGCACATCCACGTTTCGATATACGTATTTTTCTAAAAGAATGTTCTACTTTACAAAGAGAACATGAAGTATCTCTTATTGTTGCAGATGGTAAAGGTAATGAAGTAAAGAATAACATAACGATCATTGACGTGGGTATGCTGCCAGGCCGATTAAATAGAATCTTTAAAACAACCGAGAGAGTTTATAAAAAAGCATTAGAATTAGATTCTGACCTATATCATTTCCATGATCCGGAATTAATACCTATAGGATTACGACTTAAAAAGAAAGGTAAAACAGTTATCTTTGATGCCCATGAAGATGTCCCCAAACAAATTCTTAGTAAACCTTATTTAAATAAATTAGCAAAAACGATTATTTCTAAAACATTCTCTCTCTATGAAAAGTATGCTATCCCTAAATTTAACGGAATTATTACTGCTACACCTTCAATAAGAGATAAATACTTAAAGTTAAATAAAAACACAATAGACATTAATAATTACCCGATATTAGGCGAACTAAGTAATCATAACAACAACTGGGATAAAAAAGAAAAACAAGTATGCTATGTAGGAGGCATATCTGCCATTAGATGCATAGAAGAAATGGTAGAATCAATATTTTACCTGAAGACTGATACAAAAATAAAATTAGCAGGCGATTTCTCTGAAAAAGATTTAGAAAAAAAAATAAAAAGCATGGAGAATTGGCATAAAATAGATGAACTTGGTTTTTTAAATCGGATAGAAACAAAAGAACTTTTATCTAAATCTATTGCTGGGATTGTTCTATTTCATCCATTACCCAATCATATCGATGCCCAACCGAATAAAATGTTCGAATATATGAGTGCAGGAATTCCTGTCATCGCTTCAAATTTCAAATTATGGAAGGATA
Organism: Photorhabdus temperata; assembly: GCF_025384845.1. Taxonomy (NCBI): domain Bacteria; kingdom Pseudomonadati; phylum Pseudomonadota; class Gammaproteobacteria; order Enterobacterales; family Morganellaceae; genus Photorhabdus; species Photorhabdus temperata. The sequence goes on from NZ_JAJAFX010000010.1 coordinate 18,108, forward strand.
TTATTGTAGAAAACAACTGTGGAATTTGTATCGACCCATTAAACCCTAAAGAATTAGCTGATGCGATAGATTATTTATCGAATAACTATGATATAGCGGAAAGAATGGGTAATAACGGTTTTTTGGCAGTAAATAAAAAATACAATTGGGATATTGAACAGAATAAACTTATTAAATTCTATCAACAATTCGGAAGTTAATAAATATGAAGAAAATAATAACAGTATTAGGAGCAAGACCACAATTCGTAAAAGCAAGCCCGGTGTCTCGCGCCTTACAAAATCATAATAAATTCGAAGAAATTATCATTCATACCGGCCAGCATTTTGATGCTAATATGTCTGATATATTTTTCAATCAATTAAAAATTCCTAAACCTGATTACACGCTTAATATTCATGGTGGCTCGCACGGTGAAATGACAGGAAAAATGTTAATTGAAATTGAAAAGGTACTTATCACAGAAAAACCCGATGCAGTCATGGTATATGGCGATACGAACTCTACTTTAGCTGGAGCATTATCTGCATCCAAATTACATATTCCAGTTATCCATATTGAAGCCGGTTTACGTAGCTTTAATATGGATATGCCAGAAGAGATCAATAGAATATTAACAGATAATGTTAGCTCGATTCTTTTCTGTCCCACAGAGACAGCAATTAATAACCTACAACGAGAAGGCTTCAATTCAAAGCCAGTTAATATAAAAAAAGTGGGTGATGTTATGGAAGATGCTGCCTTATATTTTAGCCGAATGGCAAAAAAACCTGATGAACTTATTCCCACACAACACTTTATATTAACAACACTACATCGTGCTGAAAATACAGATAATCAAAAACGATTAACCGAAATAGTGGACGCATTAAATTATATACATAAAACAATTTACCCTGTTGTACTTCCTCTTCACCCAAGAACTAAAAAAATGTTGGGAAAATATCATTTACATTTAGATGTTCACTTAATCGAACCGGTTGGATATTTAGAAATGTTATGGCTACTTAAAAATACAGATCTGGTTATTACCGATAGTGGAGGACTACAAAAGGAAGCTTTTTTCTTTAGAAAACCGTGTGTAACAGTGAGAGATCAAACTGAATGGGTAGAATTAATTGAAACAGGTGTGAATAAATTATCAGATGCTGAGAATAAAAAAATAACCCAATCAGTTTATAATATGATTAATACTAATATACACTCTGTTCAATCTATATATGGTGGCGGCGTTGCTGCTATAAAAATTGCTGACGAATTAGAAAAATCACTATGAATATAGTCTACATAAATCATTATGCCGGTTCGCCAGATCTTGGTATGGAATTTCGACCATATTATCTAGGCCAAGAATGGCTTAAATCTGGCCATAATATTACCATACTTGCAGCTTCTTACTCTCATGTTCGTACAAAACAACCCAAACTAACAGATAATAAAAAAACCACCAAAAATCTTTGTGGATTGAAGTTTATCTGGTATCCGACCCCTAATTACCATAATAATGGATTAGGCCGGGTAAAAAATATATTCTCTTTCTTAAAGCAGATATGGTTCGATACAAACAACATAATAAAAGAGAATAAACCCAATATCGTTATTGCATCAAGTACTTACCCCTTGGACATTTGGGTCGCAAAACACCTGGCAAAAAAGGCTAAAGCTAAATTAGTTTATGAAGTTCACGATTTATGGCCTCTATCTCCTATCGAAATAGGCGGCATGTCCCCAAAACATCCTTTCATAAGATTATGTCAATTTGCTGAAAATTATGCTTATCGCCACTCAGATACGGTAATTTCAATACTCCCTAATGTACATGCTCATATGAAAGAGCATGGTTTGGACCTGAAAAAATTGCATATTATACCTAATGGCATAGTCGGAAATGATTGGCAAACTGAAAATATCGATCCCATTTCACCTCATATCAGAGAGGTAATCGACCACTGTAGAACAGAAAATAAAATCATTGTAGGTTATGCCGGATCGCTTGGAAAACCCAATGCCATGAACTACCTTATTGATGCTGCAAAATTATTAGAAAAACAAAACTTTCATTTTCTGCTGGTAGGTTCTGGGCTGGAAAAAGAAAATCTAGTAAAACAAGCTAATTTACTTAATTTGAGAAACATTACCTTTAGTGATCCAATACCAAAAACACAGATCCCTGCTCTGCTCCCATTATTCGATATTGCTTATATAGGCTGGCATAAAAAACCTATATATAGATTTGGGATTTCACCGAATAAACTAATAGATTATATGATGGCAGGATGCATAGTATTACATTCTGTTGAAGCGGGTAATGACATTGTTACTGATGCAAATTGCGGATTATCTATCCCACCTGAATCTCCCAAAGCTATTGCAAATGGATTACTTAAATTAAATAAACTCTCAAAGGAAAAGAAAATTGAATTAAGAAATAACGGTAAAAAATACATATCAAAAAATCACACATATAATGCTTTATCAAATAAATTCCTAAAAGCAATGATACATCACAAATAACAGATGCCTTCCTTTCGCGTTACCTGAAATTGGACAATCTAAAATAGAAAAAATTACTGATTGACTTAAAACTGGTTGGATAATTACCGGCCCAAAGCCAGAAGATTTGAACAAAATATAGAAATTATACTTAAATAACTATCATTACTGTCCAAATAGAGGTTATTATTCAATCATGATAAATATATCAGTAATTTGCCCTATATTAAATGAAGAGAAATATATAAAAGGATGTATCGAATCACTTCTAAAACAAGATTATCCTACCGAGCAATTAGAGATTATCTTTATAGATGGCTGTAGCTCAGACAACACTTTAAAAGTCATTCAAAGTTATACGGAGAAATATGAATTCATAAAACTACTATACAATCCTGAGAAACATGTCCCTGCTGCACTGAATATTGGTATAAAAAATTCATCAGGAGAATATATAGCCAGAATCGATGCGCATTCTAACTATCCTAGCAACTACTTATCCAAATTATATAGTTTATCAAAACAGTTTGATATTGATAATATAGGAGGAGTTCTTAATACAAAACCATGTAATTCTACAATGATTGCCCATACTATTGCATATGCCTTAAGTAGTCACTTTGGCATGGGTAATTCCCATTTTCGAATTGGTGTCAATAAAATAAAAAAAGTTGATACAGTGCCTTTTGGTTTTTTCAAAAGAAATATATTCGATAAAATAGGCCTATTTGATGAGGATTTAATTAGAAACCAAGATGATGAATTCAACAGCAGAATTATAAAACATGGAGGTAATATATATCTTGCTCCAGATATTATTATTGATTATTACCCCAGAGATTCAATTAAAAAAATTTGCTCTATGTTCTATCAATACGGTTTATTTAAACCATTAGTCAATTTGAAATTAAAAACAACAACATCATTTCGACAATTAATACCACCGACTTTTGTCTTAGGGTTAATCCTGGGGCCAATCCTCTCATTCATTAGCCCAATATTTTTATATCTATATATAAGCTGTATTTTTATCTATTTATCCCTGGCTTTACTGGTGTCAATAAAAGCCCATATTAAAAATAAAAAAAATTATATTTTCTTACCCTTAATATTTCTGTGCATACATTTATCTTATGGATCAGGGTATCTCATTGGAATAATGAAAATTATATTCAATAAGAAATTCCACGTAAAAAATAAAAGATAAGGATTATATCATGAGCTCTTTTTTTCTCCCTTTTGCACTCCCAGAACTCGGCCAAGAAGAAATTGATGAAGTCATTGACTCACTTAAAACAGGTTGGATAACTACCGGACCTAAAGCCAGAAGATTTGAACAAGACTTTACTCTGTATTTAAATTCTGATGTTGAAGCAATCGCGGTAAATTCAGCAACGGCTGGATTACATTTAGCATTGGAAGCCATTGGTATCCAACCTGGTGACGAAATCATCGTCCCTACCTACACCTTTACTGCAACGGCAGAAGTTGTCCGTTATCTGGGCGCTCACCCTATTTTTGTTGATTCTTTACCTAACAGCTTGAATATTGATCCAGCAGCAATAAGAAAAGCAATCACATCCAAAACTAAAGCGATTATACCGGTACACTTTGCCGGTTTATCCTGTGATATGGATGAAATCATTGCTATAGCTAAAGAATTCAATCTACGAATAGTTGAAGATGCAGCTCATTCATTCCCAACCTTATACAAAGGAAAAAAAATTGGCACTCTGGACACCGATGTCACCGTATTTAGTTTCTACGCCAATAAGACCATGACAACGGCTGAAGGCGGGATGCTAGTAACCCGAAATCCAGACATTATAAAAAGAGCAAAAGTCATGCGTTTGCACGGCATTAGCAAAGATGCTTTTGACAGATATCAATCTAAAACACCAGCCTGGTACTATGAAGTGATTGAACCAGGCTATAAATATAATATGCCAGATATTTGTGCGGCCATTGGTATTCATCAATTACAGAAAATAGACTCTTTTCAGAAGAAACGAGAAGAGATGGCTAAATTTTACGATAGTGAATTAAAAGACTTACCCATTATTTTACCGACTAAACCTAAAGAGCCTAATAGCCAGCACGCCTGGCATTTATATGCTATCAGACTGAATGATGAAGTTAAGATATCAAGAGACGACTTTATAATAAAAATGGCAGAAAAAAATATAGGTTGTTCTGTCCATTTTATCCCACTACATAAACAACCCATATGGAAAAACACCTATTCTCTTGATAAGAATAACTTCCCAGTAGCAGAAGAAAACTTTAAAAAAATTGTATCCATTCCTTTATACACAAAAATGACCCAAGAAGACCAGATCTACGTTATCAAGACAATTAAAGGGATTCTTGGATAAATGAAAATAACTTATTCAACCATAAAAATAGTTTTTGACTTCACTGCATCTTCAATTGGGCTAATCATCCTTTCTCCTATCTTAATCGCGATTGCCATTTGGATAAAAATAGACTCGGAAGGACCCATTTTTTTCCGGCAAAAGCGCGTAGGTCAATATAATAAAGATTTTTATATTCACAAATTTAGAAGTATGACTACCGGTTCAGAACAAAAAGGCCAACTCACTGTAGGTCATGATCTACGTATTACGAACTCTGGAAAATTTATACGCAAATACAAACTTGATGAACTAGCTCAACTCATTGATGTTGTTCGAGGAAAAATGAGTTTAGTCGGACCAAGACCAGAAGTCCCACAATTTATGGATAAATACCCAGATGACGTCAGAAACAAAATATTATCTATCAAACCTGGAATAACAGATTTGGCTTCTATAGAAATGATTGATGAAAATAAAATATTAGCTAAATATGCAGATCCACATCAAGCATATATTGATATTGTGATGCCTATAAAAGCCAAATATTACTTGGAATATGTTGATAATAAATCATTTTTCTCTGATCTGAAGATTATTTTTAAAACAATTTACAAATCAGTTTTAAGGTAATTAAAAATCATGAATAAAAGAATAATTTTCAGCCAAGATAGATTAATAAAGACCATCGTTCTACTAATAGTAGATATATTTATAATCAGTATTTCATACTGGCTAAGCATGTGGCTACGTCTTGACAGAGAAGTACCACTCTACAGTTTACAACATTGGATAACTATTATATTCACCGTACCTTGCACGCTATTTATTTTCTTAAGAATTGGCTTTTATAGATCGATATTGAAATACGTTAATATGAGTATACTGAAATGGGCCATTATTGGCTCATTATCATCGACTCTATTCTTAACCGCATTCTCCTTATATCAACAGGCATTCTTACCCAGAACTGTACCTATTATTTATTTCTCTTTTTTGGTTATATCACTCTGTGGCACAAGGTTCTTATATAGAACACTGCGTAATCTATTAAAATATAAAGGAACCCCAGTAATTATCTATGGCGCAGGAGAATCTGGTCGGCAACTTTTACCCATATTGACAATGCATAGAGAATTCAACCCAATTGCCTTTGTTGATGACAATACCAAATTACATAATTTATCTATCCATGGGGTTTACGTCTTCTCTCCAGAAAAAATAAATTTTCTGATAGAGAAATATAATATAAAGAAAATATTATTAGCCATACCCAGTGCTTCAATATCCAATAGAAAAAAAATAATTGAAAGACTACAAAAAGAACATTGTGAAATACTCACAATCCCAAGCTTCAATGATCTGGTTGAAGGAAAAGCCCAAATAAACTCACTAAAGCGGGTTTCCATTAATGATCTGCTAGGAAGAGAACAAGTTAACCCATTACAAGACTTACTCAGTAAAAACATCAGAAATAAAAACGTCCTTATTACAGGCGCTGGCGGTTCAATAGGATCTGAACTGTGCAGACAAATCATCAATCAGTCACCATCTCAGATAATATTATTTGAGCTAACAGAGTATTGCCTTTACTCAATAGAAATGGAACTGCAAAAAATAAATCTGGAAAAAGATCTCAATATAAATATCATTCCGATTTTAGGTGATATAAAAGACTCAGATAAAATAAATAAAATAATAAACAAATTCAACATTAACACAATATACCATGCTGCTGCATATAAACACGTCCCACTGGTAGAAATGAACACACTGGCGGGTATAAATAATAATATTTTTGGCACACTCTCACTTGCACAAGCAGCAATTAAACAAAAAGTTGAAAAATTTGTATTAATCTCTACCGACAAAGCCGTTCGCCCGACAAACACAATGGGGGCAACAAAAAGATTCGCAGAACTTATACTGCAAGCCTTTGCTAAAGAAAACAGCCATACAAAATTCTCAATGGTTCGTTTCGGCAACGTTCTTGGCTCATCTGGCTCAGTGGTCCCCCTTTTTGAGCAACAAATGGCAAATGGTGGACCAATAACACTAACTCACAAAGATATCACACGTTACTTCATGACTATCCCGGAAGCCGCCCAATTAGTTATCCAGGCGGGAGCAATGGGCAACAATGGTGACGTCTTTGTTCTGGACATGGGCGAATCAGTAAAAATTTATGACCTTGCCCGAAAAATGATTAACCTCTCCGGCCTGACAGTTAAAGATAAAACCAATCCTCATGGTGATATAGAAATCAAAATTACCGGATTAAGGCCAGGAGAAAAACTTTATGAAGAGCTACTCATTGGTGATAACGTTTCTGGCACCAACCATCCTAGAATAATGACAGCAAATGAAGTATTTTTACCTTGGGATAATTTAAACTCATTATTAAATGACTTAAAAATATCTTGTGAAAATTACGATTTTGAAAACATTAGAAAAATTCTTATTAACTCCCCTATTGAGTTTCATCCCAAAAAAGATTGTACTTACGATCTTTTAAAATAATATCTACGCTTTCTAACCGGCTAAATAGATATGATATAACCATATTAATCACTGAAGGAAATGGCTATACCAGCTCACACACCGCATCCGTGAAGAGACTCAATGGATCTGGCTGAAAGTTATATTGATTATCTGGATAAACAACAACCCTATGAAATCTTTAATATACGAATCATTAAAAATCATATAATTCAAAAAATTGAAATAACAAGCCACAAAAACTCATTATTAGATATATCATATGCATTATACTTCCTTCAGTTTTTATCTCAAAAAAGGAAAATGGAAATTATGGAATTGACTTCTTAAATACGAACCTATAACTTTATGAAAAAGCACCAAAATAGCTATGCTTACCAACCGTAAAGTAACAGCAAATGCCTATGGACTGTTCTCTGGTGTTTTTTGGGGACTCACAGGTGTTCTTTTAGCTATTTTATTAAAAAACAACACTCTTTCCTCTTACTTTCTTATTCCTATAATTATTGCCTTCCTGAATGACCTGATTTCATGTACATACATGTTTATATATCTACTATATCAAGATAAATATCGGGCAATAATCGCCATCACTAAAAATAAAAAATATTGGATAATCGTCCTGGCAGCAATACTGGGTGGCCCAATAGGCATGTCTTGTTATATCCTGGCAATTCAACATATTGGTGTTGGTTATACAGCAATTATCGCTGCAACCTACCCTGCTATTGGTTCTCTAATATCATTCTGCCTATTTAAAGACAGAATTCACCTTATAGGAACATTAGGCCTGATATTAGCCGTTGTATGTACCATAATACTAGGCTATTCAACAACAACACAAACAATATCCAGCTGGACAGGCTTCCTTTTTGCCTTTATCTGCGCACTGGGTTGGGGATCTGAAGTTGTTATCAGCTCCTACGGAATGAACAACAATATACCTGCTGACATCGCCTATTTTATAAGACAACTCTCCTCTTCGGTAGGTTATATTATCCTTATCATAGCCTTCATATTCTCTCTGCCTAATGCAATAGACATCTTCTCAAGTTTCACACTATCCAGCCTACTACTAATAACTTCACTGACAACTACCGTCTCATACCTCTTCTACTACCGAGCAATCAGCATACTCCAACCTATTCGTGCTATGGCTTTAAACATCACCTACACCGTTTGGGCAATATTCTTTGCTTACTTCCTTCTGGATGAATCTATATCCATAAAACTATTAATCCTGTGTATAGGTGTTTCTTTAGGATCATTCCTAACCGCCATCAATCCTCGTAATATCAAAAAATTAATATTGGACCTCAAGTGAGTGCAATTATAAAGAATTTCTTCATAATGTAATGGGGTTAAAGTTAACCAATATTCTAGAAAAGCAGGAAGTATAAATAGCGGACTATCATTGTGGACAACATTGAATGGAGGAAATGCCTTATGTACTGAACTGAATGGCTCTACTCCAAAAACACAGGATCATGATATAGGAGAAAGAATTCAATGAATAATTATTATCTAAACCCTTCAAAGTATCCCCACAGATCAGAAAAGATAACATTTTCACACCTTTATTTAATTAAACAGCTAACTGAATCCTTCTTAAGTCTACCGAACTTGACTCTCACCTAGTAAATAACCTCAAATCCAATCACAGGAACGATTCTAACAAAAAACCATCAAAACCCCTGATTGGCCGCCTTATTTTATCAATTAATTAAACAAGCAGCGTATTAAGCTTGACCCGGAGAAGCTTACAGTTTACTCTCCCTCCAAATAGTTACAAAACCTTATCCCCCATTACTTTTTGTTACGACAGACAAAAGTACTGGAAAATCAATATAGTGGGCAAGATTAGAGAATTCTATAGGCGTTCTGGGAGCCAACAACCTAGTGCGGTAGCTTTATTTAATGATTATTAACATGCTGACTCAGGTCTTTCATCTGTATATACAAGGAAATCCCTACATGTTAAGTAAAAATCATTAAATAACCTCATTTAATGGTTAACCATACAATTAACCTAAATCAGTAATAATATAAATAGCTTGACCAAATTAATATGAAAGGCATCATTCTAGCCGGTGGTTCCGGTACCGGATTATGCTCTATAATAATAGGTGTATCTAAACAGCCTTTTCCCTGCATATGATTAAATCCACTATCTGTACTGACGTTAAATACCTTTTCATAATGTGGAAGATGAGAATCTTGCGATTGACTGGCCTTTGGAAATCTCCCCTCAGCTTTCTGTTAAAGACCAAACCGCTCCGACATTTACAGATGCACAATATTATAAGTGAATAATGACTACGATAGTTAAATTGACTCCCTCTCAGGTTAAATTCAGCGCAGTAAAAAATAAAACAATTCTTGAATCTGCGCTGGAATCTAGCGTAATACTAGAATATAGCTGTAAGAATGGTTCATGTGGTATGTGCGAATCACTTCTACTTGCTGGTGAAGTTTCCGATGAACAAGAGCGTGTATATAAGGCTGGCGAGCGTTTCTTGACTTGCCAATGTAAGCCTAGCTCTGATGAGATTGTCATAGAAGCTGAATATTATCCAGAGCTTGCTGAGCTAACGAAAAAAATTGTGCCCTGCAAAGTCAGTTCAACCAGCATAGCGGCAGATGAATATATGGTCATTAAATTCAGGCTACCACCCACTGCATCTTTTGCATTCTTACCCGGTCAATATATTAATCTTCATTATCAAAGTGTGGTACGAAGCTATTCCATTGCCAATGCTACGGTTTCAGAAGGGATCGAATTACATATTAGACAGGTCGCCAATGGGACTATGAGTGGGCTTTTATTCAACGAACTGACTGTGAATACCCTGATGAGACTGGAGGGGCCATTGGGAACATTCTTTGTCAGAGACGATGATCGACCAATTATCTTTCTTGCTGGCGGTACCGGGTTTGCTCCAGTTAAAGCTATGGTAGAAAAACTTATCGAACAAAATTCCAAACGTGATATTCACATCTATTGGGGAATGAACAGCGGAGCTGATTTCTATTTAGACCTTCCGATAGAATGGGCTACCAAGCATGAGAATATACATTACGTACCCGTAGTATCTGGTGAAGATTCTCAATGGTCAGGAAGAAGAGGATTCGTACATAAGGCGGTAATGGAGGATTTTGATAGTCTCTCAGCATTTGCCGTCTATGCCTGTGGATCTCCAATTATGATCGAAGCAGCAAGAGCTGATTTTGTAAAAAATGGATTGCCTGGGAAGCACTTCTTCTCTGATGCATTCACCGTATCTAAATAAATGAGGAAATCATGAAGGCAGTAATATTGGCCGGGGGCTTGGGTACCCGCCTGAGCGAAGAGACAGTGGTAAAACCGAAGCCTATGGTGGAGATTGGTGGAAAACCTGTCTTATGGCACATCATGAAAATGTACTCTGCTCACGGTATTAATGACTTTATCATCTGCTGTGGTTACAAGGGATATGTTATCAAAGAGTATTTTGCCAACTATTTCCTGCATATGTCTGACGTAACATTTTATATGGCAGAGAATCGGATGGAAGTGCATGAAAAACGAGCTGAGCCTTGGAATGTCACCTTGGTTGACACCGGGGATACCTCTATGACAGGAGGACGTCTGAAACGAGTAGCGGATTATATAAGGGACGATGACGCTTTTCTGTTTACCTATGGTGACGGTATTTCCGATGTAAATATTCAGGCCACTATCGATTTCCATCGCAATCATGGAAAACTGGCTACCCTTACCGCCACCTTCCCACCGGGACGTTTTGGTGCGCTTGATATCAACAAGAATAAACAAATCCGCTCTTTCCAAGAAAAGCCAAAAGGCGATGGTGCCATGATCAATGGTGGTTTCTTTGTACTCAGCCCAAAAGTGATTGATCTCATCGATAATGATGCTACTACCTGGGAACAAGAACCGCTAATGACCCTAGCAGAACAGGGCGAATTGATGGCATATGAACATACAGGTTTCTGGCAACCCATGGATACTTTGCGCGACAAACATTATCTCGAAGCATTATGGGAGAAGAGGCAGGCTCCGTGGAAGATTTGGGAGTAAACACCGTGATTGAAGCGAACTTTTGGTGTGGAAAACGCGTTTTTCTCACAGGTCATACCGGTTTTAAAGGGGGATGGCTCTCCCTGTGGCTTGAAGAGATGGGAGCAATTGTTCGCGGGTATTCGCTGCCTGCACCGACTGAACCCAGTCTGTTTGAAGTGGCGAGCGTTTATAAAGGGCTACTCTCTGAAGAGGGAGATATCCGAGATTTCTTCCATCTGCGTGAAACCATAACTGACTTCAAACCCGAGATAGTCTTTCACATGGCTGCGCAGCCACTGGTAAGGCTCTCTTATGATGACCCTATTGAAACCTATTCCACCAATGTGATGGGTACAGTCTATCTGCTGGAAGCTATCAAGCAGGTTGGCGGGGTTAAGGCAGTTGTCAACATTACCAGTGACAAATGTTACGAAAATAGGGAATGGGTTTGGGGCTACCGTGAAAACGAAGCTATGGGTGGCTACGACCCCTATTCCAATAGCAAAGGATGTGCAGAGCTGGTAGCTTCTGCCTACCGTAACTCTTTCTTTAATCCCAAAGATTATGAGCATCATGGGGTCGCTCTGGCATCAGTACGAGCCGGTAATGTGATTGGCGGAGGTGATTGGGCCAAGGATAGACTGATCCCAGATATTTTACGCTCTTTTCAAAATAACGAACCTGTTGTGATCCGTAATCCTCACTCTATTCGTCCATGGCAGCATGTATTGGAACCACTTTCCAGCTATCTGCTATTAGCTCAACACCTTTACCGGGATAGATGTGCCTTCGCTGAGGGATGGAACTTTGGCCCCAATGACAATGATGCCAAGCCGGTACAGTTTATTGTTGAAACGATGGTCCAAATATGGGGAAAGGATGCCACTTGGCAACTCGATGGCACAGAACACCCGCATGAAGCGCATTACCTAAAGCTGGACTGCTCCAAAGCTAAGATGAGAATGGGCTGGCATCCCCGCTGGGATCTGGTCAATACACTGGAACGTATCGTCAACTGGCATAAGGCATGGTTGGCAGGTAAGGATATGCGTGAAACCTCACTGCGCGAAATTCGTGATTACATGGCTGCACAATAAAATGAATCTGCCACGGTCACATGACTTTTGAGGTTTATAGCCGTAATATATCGCCCCTTTATATTTTTGTTTGTCTGCCGCCCTGAGGCCAGCAAAGACAGGTAATACAATCCATTGATAGGAAATGAATTAATGAGTTCTCAAGCATTACGTGAACAGATCTCCTCGCTGGTTGCCCAGTATGCAGAAGAAACGATGGCTCCTAAACCTTTTGTAGCTGGTGCCAGTGTAGTACCACCTTCCGGCAAAGTGATCGGTGCCCGAGAACTGCAATTGATGGTTGAGGCTTCTCTGGATGGCTGGCTGACCGCCGGACGTTTCAATGATGCCTTTGAAAAAAAACTGGGGGAGTATATTGGCGTACCCCATGTGCTAACCACCAGCTCAGGCTCATCTGCCAACCTGCTGGCATTAACCGCACTGACTTCCCATAAGCTGGGTGAACGTGCACTTAAACCGGGTGATGAAGTCATTACTGTAGCGGCCGGTTTCCCGACTACTGTTAACCCGACTATCCAAAACGGTCTTATCCCCGTCTTCGTTGATGTGGATATTCCGACCTACAATATCGATCCGACACTGATTGAAGCAGCGGTGACCGATAAGACCAAAGCTATCATGATCGCCCATACTTTGGGTAACCCGTTTAACCTGGCCGAAGTGCGCCGTATCGCCGATAAGTATAACTTGTGGCTTATTGAAGACTGCTGTGATGCACTGGGTACCCGTTATGACGGTAAAATGGTCGGTACTTTCGGTGATATTGGTACTGTTAGCTTCTACCCTGCGCACCATATCACTATGGGGGAAGGCGGTGCTGTGTTTACCAAGTCAGGTGAACTGAAAACAATTATTGAATCTTTCCGAGATTGGGGCCGTGATTGCTATTGTGCACCGGGTTGCGATAACACCTGTGGCAAACGTTTCGGTCAGCTATTAGGGTCATTGCCTCAGGGTTATGATCACAAGTACATCTACTCTCATCTGGGTTATAACCTAAAGATCACCGATATGCAGGCAGCCTGTGGTCTGGCTCAACTAGAGCGTGTTGAAGAGTTTGTTGAACAGCGTAAAGCTAACTTTGCCTATTTGAAAGCAGGTCTGGAAAACTGCACTGAGTTCCTTGAGTTGCCAGAAGCAACCGAAAACTCTGAACCTTCCTGGTTTGGTTTTCCTATTACCCTAAAAGAGACCAGCGGTATTAACCGTGTTGAACTGGTTAAGTTCTTGGATGAAGCCAAAATTGGTACGCGTCTGCTGTTTGCCGGCAACCTAACCCGTCAACCCTATTTTGCTAACCGTAATTATCGTGTGGTTGGCAAGTTGACCAATACCGACCGCATTATGAATCAAACTTTCTGGATTGGTATTTATCCTGGCTTGACCAATGACCACTTGGATTATGTCATTGCTAAATTTGAAGAGTTTTTTGGGTTGAATTTCTGACAATAAATAGATGGTAGCCAGCAATGGCTACCTTAAAAATAATGAATAGTATATTAAGAGATGATTTACAGAGGTTAATTTCAGATAATAGAAATTTATTTTCATCCTTTCATGAACAAAAAATATTTATTACGGGAGGAACTGGATTTATTGGTAAGTGGTTATTATATAGTTTATGTTATGCCAATGATGAATTAAAATTATCATGTGAGCTCATTGTTATTAGCCGAAATCCAGAAAAGTTTATTCAAGATAATCCTTATTTTAAATTACGTCAGGATGTTTATTTTATTAAATCTGATGTGGTTTTATTACATCCAAATGAACTACCTAAATGTGATTATTATATTCATGCAGCAACGGATGTGGCAGATCCGTCAGGTTCTACAGATTATCTGAGTATAATGGATGTAAATACTAAGGGTACAACAAATATTTTGGAAGCGGCGCGATTAGCTGGCGCTAAGTCGGTTTTACTTCTTAGCAGTGGTGCTGTTTATGGTGCTCAGCCTACTCAATTGGATTATTTTACTGAAGAATATAACGGTGCTCCTTCTTCAACTGATGTTAAGTCAGCTTATGGGTTAGGCAAACGCTATTCAGAATGGTTAAGTTCTTTATATCATTCTAAATATTCATTAAACGTTATCAGTGCTCGTTGCTTCGCATTTGTTGGACCATTTCTACCTTTAGATAAGCATTTCGCAATTGGTAATTTTATTAATGATGCGATACATGGACGAGATATAAATATTGGTGGAGATGGAACACCTCTGCGTTCTTATATGTATGCAACAGATTTAACGAAATGGCTCTTAGTATTAATGCTCAATGGTAAAGGTGCAGTTGCATATAATGTAGGTTCTGATCAAGCTATTTCAATTGCAGAACTTGCACAGTTGGTCTCAGATGTTGTAAATCCATCATCCAAAATTCATATAGCTAAAACCCCCGTCCCAGGCACTCCTCCTGCGAGGTATATTCCCTCTATCCAAAAATCTTATCAAGAACTGGGGTTATCGATTCATACTACGTTGACAAATGCTATTGAAAGAACTGCACATTGGGCAATTGAGGAAAAAAAATGAATTCAGTTATCTTAGGCAATCAGATTAGAAAGTCTGTACTTGAATTGTGTCATAAGAAAAAGGCATCACATATAGGTGGTGCTTTTTCAATCGCAGATGTTCTTGCAGTATTATATAGTAATGTCATGAATGTAAAAGTTGATAATCCCGATTGGCCTGAACGTGATCGCTTATTTTATAGTAAAGGGCATGCATGCACAGCTTTATATGCGGTTCTTCAGGAAAAAGGATTTTTCAAAGAATTAAATCTATTCGAAGATTACACATCAGATAGTTCATACTTTACATCTCATGTGAACCATAAGTTACCAGGTATTGAACTATCAACAGGTAGCCTTGGTCATGCTCTCGGTGTAGCTTGTGGCGTTGCTCTAGCTGCTAGACGCCAAAATAAGAAATATCATATTTATACTATTGTCAGCGATGGAGAATTGGATGAAGGATCGAATTGGGAAGCTATATTATTTGCTCCTCATCATAAATTGGACAATATGACATTGATTGTTGATTATAATAAAATCCAGAGTTTTGGTCGGATTGAAGAAGTTCTTGCACTTGAGCCACTGAAAGATAAATTTGAAGCTTTTCAATGGAATGTTATCGATATTGATGGTCATGACCACCGAGCAATCAAGAATGCATATGATATTAAATTTGATAACCTTAAACCTAAAGTGATTATTGCTCATACAGTTAAAGGAAAAGGGGTTTCTTTCATGGAGAATGAATTGCTCTGGCATTATCGTTCACCAAGTGATGAGGAATATATTAAAGCACTGGGAGAACTGGAGGCGAATAATGCGTAATACTTTTATAAAATCTTTATGCGAGCAGGCAGAAAGAAACGACAAAATATTTTTACTCTGTGGTGATTTAGGTTTTTCTGTTCTTGAACAATTTGCTGAGCGTTTTCCTGACCGCTACTTAAATGTGGGAATTGCAGAACAGAATATGCTACAAGTTGCATCGGGTCTTGCTTTAGAAGGTTATAAAGTATTTGTTTATTCGATAGGTAATTTTCCTACATTAAGGGCAATGGAACAGATCCGTTATGATGTTTGCTATCATAATTTAGATGTGACAATAGTTGCTGTAGGTGCAGGTTACGCTTATGGACCACTAGGAACATCACATCATACGACTGAAGACATCGCGATGATGAGAGCCATTCCTAATATGTTTGTGTGTGCTCCGGGAGATCCTGCTGAAGCTGAATTAGTGGCAAAAGAATTGTGTGAGCGGCATAATGGCCCGGCTTATGTAAGAGTTAATAAGGCTGGTGAAAAACGAATACATATTGAAAAATTAGAATCAGAAAAGGAATTGCCAATCTTTATTAAAAAGAAAGGAAATGATTCAACTGTTGTATTTTCTACCGGAGCAGTCCTCTCCTACTCACTAAGCCAATTAGAATCTGAATATGATGATTATGTGTTATATTCAGTTCCTTTTATCTCAGGTTTAACAAAAGAAGCGATTTTGAAATCAATATTATCTGCCAATAATGTCATTACAATTGAAGAGCATCAGCTTAATGGCGGTTTTGGTAGCCATATTCTTGAGTTATGTAACGATTTATATTCATCCGGAAAATTGTCTGTATTTCCTAAAATACGGAGAATTGGAATAAATAATCAATTTACTGGTGTTGCTGGCTCTCAGGATTATTTAAGAGAAATATCGGGTGTTCATTTTTAATGCTTATAATTATATTATAAATATGTATCCAATAGATAGATGATTATTGTTTGTGAGATATTCATTATGTTTCTTACATGTCCATTAAAGTCTAATTATTAGTTTGTGGTTTTTTAATAGGCTATCCATGGTGGTTAATCCAGAGTTTTCTATTAGTCCATTTGATTTGTGTCGGTCTCTAAATACGGTTTTTCGTGATCGAGATGTGCATTATGTAGCTGATGTTGGTAATAACCAAATGTGAGCTACACACTTTATATTACTAACTAGAAAACAAGCTATGCATCATTCTGTTGGCTTAGGAGCAATGGGATTTATCCCTACCGCAATCGGAATTTCGTATGCAAGTCAATTACCTGTGGTGGTTCTGACTGGTGATGGAGGAGCACAACTCAATATCCAAGAACTACAAGAACTAGATATTATTGTTCGTGAAAATTTACCTAGATTCCCTTGGCATGGTTCGCTCATTTCAAGAAATGTATTTTTATGGTAGAAATTAATCAACATATTGGAATGGTTATAGTTCTTCATTTTGCAGAGTGGGCAAGACTTATTATAATATTATTTCTTTTTTAATATCTGATATAAATGAATTCACAATCTTGGTAGAAAAATTTTTGAATCAGCCTACGCCAATGTTAATTGAAATCTTGATGAGTGAAGCCCGAGAATGTCGTCCAAGATTAGCTTTTGGTAACCCTATTGATAAAAAATTAATTTAAATGAAGGTGGCTATTTTAGGGGCAACGAGTCAAATTGCTAAAGATCTTCTCCGTCAATGGTCAGATAAAAAGCAAAAACATGAATTGTATTTATTTGCACGCCGTATTACCGTAGTAGAAGATTTTATAAGTACTGTAGTTTGGCACAACAATGTTAAGATCTATTGTCTGGAGCAGTTTACATCAACAAAAATAAAATTTGACGCTATTCTGAATTTTATAGGTATAAGTGATCCATCACTTGTTGCTGATCGTTCTACTGAAATTATCGATGTTACCTCTTATAAGATTAAAGCTAATATTATTAATGCAACCGGATTAAAGAAAAATTATTACTCAACTAATTATAAAGCTCGAATGTTCGGATATAATCCATGCTATTCATCATTAGATACTATTTCTATAGAAAGCTCTATGATTTTAAACACCGCAGGAAATAATTTTAATATTTGACCCATAGAAATAAAATTCATTGGTGGTTTATGTTAAAAAATTTAGCATTCATTCTGGGTATAGATAAAGCAATTTTTTATACTTTGTTGGCTAGAGGATGGGGAGCCGCTTCCAGTCTTATTACACTATATTTGATCTCTTTATTCCTAATGCCCAGCGAACAAGGATATTATTATACTTTTGCAAGTATATTGGGAATACAAGTAATTTTTGAACTAGGTTTTGGTGCTGTCTTAGTTCAATTTGTTAGCCATGAGATGGTAGGTATCTCTCTTAAAGATGGTAAAATCTCAGGAATACCTTATCACCTTTCAAGGTTATTCTATTTAATTAGATTGGCTATTCGTTGGTATGCTTTTATTAGCTTATTTGTACTAATATTAATTTTCCCTATCGGATTTGTTTTTTTTAAAAATTCTCCTGCAGATGAAGTTGGAATAATTTATTGGAAGTTACCTTGGCTATTTTTAGTAATAAGTTCTTCACTGTCTTTATTAGTGACACCAATAATATCAATAGCTGAAGGCTGTGGTTTTATCTCTCAAATAGCGAAAATGCGTTTTATCCAATCAATTCTTAGTGGTTTGTTTGCTTGGTTTTTCCTTTCTTTAGGGCATGGATTATATGCAGCTGGGGCCGCGTCTCTATCTTTTTTTCTTGTTAGTATATTTTGGATAAAGGTACATTTTTATAAGATAATAAAACAAGCATTTTGTAAAAATACACAAGATATCAATAATCCTTTATCTTGGATTAAAGAGATTTTTCCTATACAATGGAAAATTGGTCTAAGCTGGTTGTGTGGGTATTTTATATTTCAACTTTTCACTCCATTTGCATTCAAAGTGTTTGGATCATATTTTGCAGGTCAATTAGGGCTTTCATTAAGCCTTGTTACATTGATGTCAACAATTTCTTTATCATGGCTTACGACTAAGATTCCAAAATTTGGTTTTCTCATTGCTAACAATCAATATTATGAACTGAATATATTATACAATAAAGTATTTCTCCAATCATTATACTTCCTTATTTTTCAAATGGCGTTAGCTGTGTTAATACTACATTTTTCAAAAATTATGGAGTTCACTATTGCAACAAGATTTATACCAACTGAATACTTTATTCTTCTCTGTATTACAATACTTGGTAATCATATTGTTGCATGTCAAGCCACATTCATTAGAGCCCATAAAGTTGAAAAATATCTCTGTAATTCAATAGCTACAGCTATTTTAGTCTTTCTAGGACTGTATGTCATTAGTTATACTACACAGGCATATTATATTATAATTTCCTATTTTTTAGTTATTTGGGGTTTTTGTGTTCCTCATAGTTGCTATACATTTTTTCAGTTCAAATCAGCTTGTAATATAAAATAATTTAACGAGTTTATAAAAATGACGTCTTTATCCATTTTAATTCCTACATATAATCATGCTCTTTTTTTGCCGAAATTGTTGAATTCAATAATTAGCCAGCTTCTATCTATAAATAAAAATATTGAAGTGATTATATCTGATAATGCATCGCCTGATAAAACTGAAGAACTCTGTATGGAGTACAACGATAAATATGATTTTGTAACATATTATAGACAAGAAGAAAATATTGGTTTTGAAAATAATGTAGTAACTTTACTGAGAAAAGCAAAAAATGAATATGTATGGATTATTGGTAGTGATGATTGGCTTGAAGATGGAGCTATTAATTACATTTTTGAATGTTTGCAATCCAATACAGGAATATCTGGTTTAACAATGGAAATAAATTCATATTCGAAAGATGAGAGGCCTCTTGTTATTAATGGAAATTTTTCACAAACTATTATATTGAATGGCATGAGTGAAATATACTCATATAAAAAAATGGGGTATCGATTTGGTTTTATTAGTGCTCATGTTTTTAAACGCCAACTAGCATTATATTTGCTAGATAAAAAACTTGTTAATGTTAATGCTCATTTAATCCATAGCATACTGACCAGCATGTGCAATATATGGCCAACATGGATTTTTATCCCTTATGGACTATTAGCCTGGCGTTCAGAAAATGATAATCTTGCAAAAAGAATTGGTCTATATAAACGTTATCTTATTGATATAGATTGCTACCTTAACAATATTGATAAAGCTGTTCTTCAGAAAGATATTAGGGATGAATTTGTTAACAATCAATTAATGTATTGCGTTCGTGGTTATATAGTATCTTCCGCAATGAATTTTTTACCATCTTATTCTATCCGAATTGATTCTTTATATAGATTTTGGTTATACAATAAATATTGGTCTATTATCTTCCCTATTAGCACAATGCCTAATTTTATTATTCGAATTCTAAAAAAACAATATTATTTATTGAAAAATTTAATTTCAAATTAAGTAAAAACTATGACTAAAAAAAAGATAACTATTGTCTTACCCAATTTAAATGCAGGTGGTGCTGAACAAGTTGTTTTAGTATTATCTAAATGGTTGGCTTTTTATGGGCATGACGTGAAATTAGTTCTGTTTAACAAAACCGGACAATTTTTGACTCGTTTGCCTAATGGCTTGGAACCTATTACCCCTAAGTTTAACTTAGGTAAAATTTTTAATTTAATCCAATCTTTTGGAATAATAATTAAGTGTGCCAGGAAATCAGATGTAATATTAGCTGGGTTAGAATTATCCCCAACATATATATGTTATTTGATTGGAGCCCTGACAAATAAACCAGTAATTGGATGGTTGCATATTGATCTTTGTGAGTATTTTAAAAGATTACGTTTTATTCACAAATATATAATGAAATTTATTTACCCTCGCCTAGATGCTGTTGTTGCTGTGTCAGAAGGTGTTAAAGAGACAGCCATTCGCGAAGTATTAGGTGGTAATTGTGCTTCTATTGTCCGAATCTATAATATTAATTATAATCTCAGATCGTATACAGAACAATCCTGCCATATAAACGAAATAATTACTAATAAAAAATACATCCTTGCAGTAGGAAGACTTACTGAGCAAAAAGGCTTTGACCTTATTATTAAAGCACATTCCAAATTAGTTGAGTATAATCCTGATCTTCATCTTCTCATTCTTGGTGAAGGACCAGAACGTACCAAACTAGAACAACTTGTCAAAGAGTTAAAAATTTCTAACTATGTTCATATGCCTGGTTTTGTTGACAATGTTACTAAGTATTATGAACATTGCTGGCTATTTGTTCATCCTGCCAGATTCGAAGGTCTAGGTATGGTGCTTATTGAAGCGATGGCAAAAGGAAAACCAGTTATTGCGACTAATTGTCCATCAGGTCCTAATGAAATTTTATGTGGCGGGGAGTTTGGGGTTCTTATTCCTCCCAATAATATAGACCTAATAATCCAAAGTATTATTAAGTTTGAATCTGATGCTTATTATGAGCATTATTCTATGCTATCAACTAAAAGAGCAAAGGATTTTTCTTATATAAAAATAATTCCAGAGTGGGAAATATTATTAAATAAATTAATACGCATCTAATTAATTGTCAGGGCGGGATTTTACTTCGTTTAAAAATCAATTTCATGACGCTTGTAGGTAAAATCTGATTCATTTTCTTGAATGAAACAATAAATGTCTCACGTAGGAGAGTATTTTTAGGTTAAAAAACAATCCATTTAAAAGTGGAATCCCTCCCTGAATTAATTGTATAAATAAGAATTCACAATAATAGAACACTTGAAAGGAACTCAGTCCGATTTTTACGATCTGACGATTGCTAAAAATCACAAATCACTAAATGGACTGAGTTATGCCTATCATAGCACCAATACCTCGAAATAAACGACAGAAAATGAAAAAGCTTATCCAGAAAACCCGTAAGGACTATGCTAGCCGACAGATGGCACTATCGATGCTATACAAGGGGTATGCGGTTTCCCACATTACCAAAACCCTTTGTACCTCACGTTCTTCGCTCAACCACTGGATAAATTGGTTTACATTATATGGACTGAAAGGGCAGGGAGGGCCTGCCGTCTGGAATGTAGGGCCACTTCTCGCTGTTGTTTCTTTCTTATTACAGCATTCTCCACAACATTTTGGTTATCTTCGTTTACGCTGGAGCCTTGAGCTTATCACTCATAAAATCAATATATTACTCTCTCAAAGTACACTTTATCGCTACTTTTATCGGTCGCAAATGGTCTGGCTAAGTGTAGCTACAACCTTAAGATTATCTGACCCTGAACGTGATGAGGAAATGGCAAAAATCACTGAAGCCTTATCCAATATCAGAACAACACCCTGTTTTTTTATGAGGATGATGTGGATATCTACCTTAACCAGAAAACCGGGGTAAATTGGTGTTTCAAGGGACAACAAAAGCGTGTTATGACACACGGAAAGAACCCAAAACATTATCTTGCGGGCTACCTCAAGCGAAAACAAAAAAACACTTATGCTGGTGGCTTGAGAAAGGATTCGGATTTATTTATTAAACTGTTAGATAAACCTAATAATCAATAGATCACCCTGATTTTAGATAACTATTGTATTCATAAAAGTTAGAAAGTCATGGCTTGGCTGGCAAAAAATCCTAAATTTGATCTCTTATTTTTACCCAGGGCGGGATTCCACTTTGTGCAAAAATAAATTAATAGGTGAATATTGATAATCTTGTCCATTCAATACGGCTTTATCAATAGGCTTTAATAGCTATTGCGTGTGTTTTTGAATTTAAATTGATTTATTTTCGAGCAGAATGTCCATGTTAAAATGTGAGATCTCCCCCTGTATTTTTACCGGTTTATTCTCCTTAGTTGAATAAAATTGAACACGTCTCTATGGCAATCCCTGCATGAAACCGTGACACGAAAGCACTATTGTAAATTTATGTGGCAATCGCTTAAAAATGTAAAACCTTCATGGAAATAGCTTCATCACAACAGCAAAAATCAGGGATGATAAAAATGAGTGTATCACTATTATGAAGCTTATTTACACCCAATGGATTTTGAGTCGCAGTACAGCGGTAAGGGAATATCCCTTAGAACCTGTTTACGACCTCTAAAAACTGGCCGATAATACAAGGCATGAGAAAAATATACCCCAGCGATATCACTCACGAACAATTTGCCACCGTACAACCTCTTTTAGAAAGCGTACGTAAGATCACCAAACCACGCACGGTTGAGCTGTATGATGTGTTTTGTGGCGTACTTTATGCACTGACGGGCTGCCAGTGGCGCGCACTGCCCAGCGACTACCCGAAATGGGAAACGGTCTATTCCTATTTCGCCAAGTGGAAAAAATCCGATGCAGATGGCGTTAGTGTTCTTGAGCTGGCTTTAAAAAAAGCAGGTATTAGAGGCCCGTATTCTGGCTGGACGCAATGACTGTCCGAGTCTGCTTCTTATTGTGGATGCCCAGAGTGTAAAAAATACCGATACCGCTGAGGAAAAAGACTACGACGCCGGAAAGAAAGTGTCTGGCATCAAACGGCACATAGCCGTTGATATCCTCGGATTATCCCATGCCGTCGCCATAATCTCGGCAAACGTGACAGATCGCAAAGGCGCTCTTGCTACACTGGCCCCTGTTGAAGTCGCAGACCCTGCAAGTCAAATTACAAGAATAAATATCATGGCATCGCACAGCTGTCCCTGGGTAAGGAATGATGATCCATATGTGGAATCGCTGTTCCGCGCGTTGAAATATGTCCCCCTGTGGCCGGAGACAGGTTCACGACTCTGGAGGAAATCCGACCCGAGTCTGGGCAGATTTGCCCGAAGAATATCGTCACAGTGGACTACGCTATGTCACGCCAGCACACGGCATAGAGGAGAGGAGAAAACTGGATGCGGTTTATCGTGTGGGACAACCGTCTCATATTGAACGCTGGTCAGGCAAGACGAAGGAACAGGAAACCTGTTAGCATTGTGATGTGGAATCCAGAACAGGAAGGAAAAGCGGCTTAAATTAATTAGGGATACCAACTACCTTGATACTTATCTATCTTCGATGGCGACAGGTATAACTCAAATAGAGAAATTCAAAATAAATCATTATTTTTTATTTACATTATATAGAATCTTATTTTCACTCTGGTTCTAACATTTAAATTTATTAATAATATTTTAGTCATTGTTAATGACTGGGGGGATATAGTGATTAAATTTTTTTTTACTTTATCAATATGGACTGCAATTTTTATTCCTATTTTACCAAAAATAATGATACTACCTGAAGTTTATATGTATTTTTATGATATACTTATGGTTGTCTTTTTTATTCCTATTCTACTTCTTAAGCCAAAATGCTTATTATTCTCACAGTCCTCAAAATCTCTAACTATGTTCTGGCTTATTATTTTATTTTCATCATTGCTCTGGTCAAATTATATATTTTCTCCAATAGGACTTGCTAAAATATTCAAAGGAATGATTTATATACCTCTCATATATGCAGCATCTCTAGGTGGGATTATTGTACTGAAAAGAATAATATCTATATCTATAATTTCACAATCACTAAATCTAATATTTTATATCCATAACCTAATTTTGAATGGATTTTCAATTTGGGATGCAGAAAAACTATCATCTGGATTTAGTAATAAGTATTTTGATTTTTCTGATTTTATCATCAGAAATATTCAGGGACAAGGTGCTCATGGTATCTGGGGTACATATTGTGCTATGAGCCTCGCATTAGCCTTTTTTTTGTGGAAAAAGGGAAGTATTAGCTGTGGAAAAACTTGCTTAGTAGCAATACTATCCTTAATAAATATTGCTGCAACTGTTAGCCGAGAGTCCGCGCTAATTTTAATTTTGATGATGTTTTTATTCTTTTTCACTTCAGGATTTCGTTATATTTTATATTTTTTCATTACTTCTGTTGCTCTTTGTCTAATCTCAACATCAATAATTTTGTATTTTAATATTGACTTTAAAACAATACCAATTATTGCTAAGATGTTATATACCGTACACTCAGTTGAAATTAATGGAAACGAATCCAATATTTCATTAAGATTAGGGGCTTGGTGGCTCATTATATATAGTTTTATCTCCCAACCCATATTCTTAATTACTGGGGTTGGTTATAATTTAGAGCTCTTAAGTTTTCTAATGAGCAAAAATTCAGATGCAGCAGGAATTTTTAAATATGTTCCTTTACCTGAAAGTTTATTCTTTTTTTCATTATCTTTTGGTGGAATCATATCTGTTTTTGTTATTTCTATTTTCATATTTAATGCTTTTAAATTATTTTTACTGGATCGTGACTCGAAGATACTAGTGTGTTTTTTGGTTGGATTAACAGTTGCCAACATTCTATCTGGTGCCTCAATTCTATCAGATCTTGTTTATAGTCAATTTTTAATGATTCTTGGCTATTTCGTCGGAAACGTTAAATATCGTAATATAATAGCACTACATCATAAAAAAAATATCAAATATTATTAGTAGGTTAAAATTATGGAGAACAGAATTGAAAGTGTTACATATCACATCCAGGGCTGATATTGGTGGTGGTCCGCAACATATTAACACGTTGCTTCAATACGTTAGCAATGATATTGAATACTATATTGCCTGCCCAAAACAAGAACCATACTGGAACAAATATAAAGAACTTATATCTGAAAATAACATGTTTGAAATTCCTTTTAGGAGATGCAATTTAACTTCTTTATTATCAATTCTGAAATTCTGTATAAAAAACAATATAAATATTATTCATTCTCATGGTAAAGGAGCTGGGGTCTATGGGCGCTTACTTAAACTTTTTCTACGATTAAAACACGTACATACACCTCATGGGATTAATCTGAATCAAAAGATATATTTTAAAGAAATTATTTATCTTTCCTATGAATGGTGTACATCATGGTTGACCGACATTGTGATTTTCGTATCTGAGAGTGAAAAACAGAAAGCAATCATTCATAATTTGTACAAAAAAAAAATAGAAAAAGTAATAATCCCTAATGGTGTTCCTATTTGCCCTGACAACAAAAATAATCGCATGTCTCGGGCTTCTTTTAGAAATAATTTTAACTTAGGAGACGATCGTATTATCGTTATATCAATGAGCAGATTCGACAAAGTAAAAAATCTTACTCTAGTAATAGAAATAGCAAAAAAATGCCAAAGTTTGATATTTTTTATTTACGGTGATGGCCCTGAAAAAGATATAGTCATTAAAAAAATCAAAGATGAACAAATTCAAAATGTTATTTTACCAGGTGTTACTCTCGAACCTTATCAAATATTACCATTGTGCGACATATATTTAAGCACATCCCTTATGGAAGGACTTCCTCTTGCTATTTTAGAGGCGATGAGTTGCCAATTACCGATTGTTGCATCAAAAGTCACTGGTAATATTGATTGTATTTCTCATGGAGTTAATGGCTATCTGTATGACTTAGAAGATATAGATAGTGCCGCTAATTTTTGTAATTTATTATATAAAAATCCATGCTTACGTGAAATCATGGGGCAACAAGGTAAAAAAGCTCACAAAAAAAAATATTCGGCGGAACTAATGGCACATCGAGTTCATGAATTTTACTGTTTATGATCTATATTGCGAGTCTATATAAATGCGAGTTTCTATTGTACATGAGTGGTTACTAAGTTTCGCTGGTTCTGAACAAGTAACTGCAAAAATTTTCGATATATTCCCTCAGGCAACATTGTATTCTTTAGTCGACTTTTTGAATGACAGTCAACGACAGAACTTTCATGGAATTTTTCCAATAACTTCATTTATTCAAGACCTTCCATTTGCACATAAATATTATAAGAAATATTTGCCATTAATGCCTTTAGCTGTAGAGCAATTCGATGTTAGTAATGCTGATGTAATAATATCAAGTTCTCATGCCGTCGCCAAAGGGGTACTGACAGGCCCTGATCAATTACATATCAGTTATGTCCATTCTCCAATGCGTTATGCATGGGATCTACAACACCAATATCTAAGAGAATCAGGGCTGAATAAAGGTCTCAAAGGTTGGATAACTAAATGGCTATTACATAGATTACGACTGTGGGATTACCGTACTGCCAATGGTGTTGACCATTTTATTGCTAATTCTCATTTTATCGCCAGACGAATCAAAAAAGTTTATGGTCGTGATGCAACAGTTATCTATCCACCGGTTGCCGTAGATAATTTTCCTTGCGTTGAACAAAAGGAAGATTTCTATTTTACCGCTTCACGCATGGTGCCCTATAAAAAAATGGATCTGATTGTTGAAGCTTTTACTCAGATGCCGGACAAAAAGCTTATTGTGATAGGCGATGGTAGTGAATACAAACGAATAGCAGCACTCGCTGATGGACATTCCAACATTACTTTACTAGGTTACCAGCCGTTTGAAGAACTTAAGTCTTACATGCAACGCGCCAAAGCGTTTGTATTTGCTGCGGAAGAAGACTTTGGTATTACACCCGTTGAAGCGCAAGCCTGTGGCACTCCTGTGATTGCTTTTGGCAAAGGCGGAGCTCTCGAAACAGTTCGACCATTAGGAAAAGATAATCCTACAGGATTGTTTTTCGGAGAACAAAATGTGGAATCACTTTGTTCTACAGTGGAACATTTCGAGCGTAATATTAGTCATATCCATCCTCAGTTCTGCCGTAAAAATGCAGAACGTTTTTCAGAAGTAAGATTTGCTCAAGAATTTACTTCATTTGTTGAAGATAAGTGGCAAGAATTTCAGTCAAAAAAGCAAATTCATTATTAATCAATCGAGATATTGTTATGAGTTCAGTTGTTCCCGTCATCATGGCCGGTGGTTCAGGCAGTCGGTTATGGCCCCTTTCCCGCGAGTTATACCCAAAACAGTTTCTTAAACTTGATGGTGAGTTCACTATGCTGCAAACAACAGTACAGCGTCTGAATGAACTATCAATAGAATCTCCTTTAGTAATTTGCAACGAAGAGCATCGTTTCCTTGTGGCTGAACAATTGCGTCAACTGGGCAAGCTGGCACACAACATCATTCTCGAACCAATCGGGCGTAATACGGCACCAGCAATTGCACTGGCAGCACTCACCGCTCTTCAAACCGCAAGTGAAAGAGAGGACCCACTATTATTGGTGTTAGCCGCCGATCATGTGATTCGGGATGAAGAAACCTTTATTGATGTGGTGAGACAAGCGATCCCTTGTGCAGAGGCCGGTAAACTCGTCACCTTCGGTATCGTAGCTACCCATGCAGAAACTGGATATGGCTACATTCGCCGTGGAGCCAAGCAGGAGGATGCCTTCGACGTGGTGCAGTTTGTCGAAAAACCTGACGTAATGACCGCAGAACAATATTTACAGAGTGGGGAATATTACTGGAATAGCGGCATGTTTCTGTTCCGTGCCAGCCGTTTTCTAGATGAACTTAAAGCGTTCCGACCCGATATTCATTCAGCCTGTGTGGCAGCGGTGGGAACTGTCAATCCCGATCTCGATTTCGTGCGAGTTGATAAGTCGGCATTTCTCGCCTGTCCAAGTGAATCGATTGATTATGCAGTTATGGAAAAGACGGCTGATGCCGTTGTCGTTCCTCTGTCTGCCGGCTGGTCCGATGTCGGTTCTTGGTCTTCCTTGTGGGACATATCGGAAAAGGATGATGATGGTAATGTGTTCATAGGAGATGTATTGCAACACAATAGCAGCAGCAATTACGTTTACTCTGAAAACAACTTGGTTAGTCTTGTCGGCGTAAAAAATTTGGTTGTGGTTCAGACCAAAGATGCCATTCTGGTTACGGATCAATCTCAAGTACAAGATGTAAAGAAGATTGTCGAGAACTTGAAAGACTCCGGACGTTCAGAGCATCGTTTACATCGAGAGGTCTATCGTCCTTGGGGAAGATACGATGCTATTGATAAAGGGCAACGTTATCAGGTCAAGCGCATTACTGTAAGGCCAGGTGAAAGCCTGTCTACCCAGATGCATCATCATCGTGCAGAGCACTGGATTGTAGTCGCAGGGACTGCCCGAGTAACTCAGGGAGATAAGTCTTATTTGGTTACCGAAAATGAATCTACTTATATACCCGTGGGCGTTATCCACACTCTGGAAAATCCGGGTAAGGTTCCGCTGGAAGTGATAGAAATCCAGTCCGGTGCTTACCTAGGGGATGATGATATTGTCCGTCTTGATGATCGTTATGGCAGAGTGGGAACAAAAGAAGATGAATAACAAAAAACTGAGTAGCCGGGAAGCTATTGCAGCAAGTGGTGTCGCCTTTGGTACCAGTGGAGCCCGTGGACTGGTTGTTGATTTTACCCCGGATGTCTGCGCAGCTTTTACCCATGCCTTTGTATCGGTAATGCAAAAGCAATATGAGGTAACCCAAGTTGCACTGGCTATCGACAACCGTCCCAGCAGTCCTGATATAGCAGAGGCTTGTGCAACAGCTCTTCGCCAAGCAGACATCGAACCTGTTTACTATGGCGTGATACCAACGCCAGCGCTTGCCTATAAAGCGATGCAAGATGGCATGCCATGTATTATGGTTACCGGCAGTCATATTCCCTTTGACCGTAATGGACTCAAGTTTTATCGCCCTGATGGGGAGATTACTAAGGCAGACGAAGAGGCTATCCTTTCGGCGGAGGTTGTTTTTGAACCTCTTACTGAAATGACATCGTTGATTGTCTTATCAGATGCCGCTGAAGCATATATAAATCGTTATCGCTCTCTGTTTTCCGCAGATCTGCTGGCAGGAAAACGTATTGGTATCTATGAACACTCCAGTGCCGGGCGCGATCTTTATGCCCCTCTTTTCAGATCATTGGGGGCGGAGGTTATTTCGCTTGAGCGTACTGATAAATTTGTTCCCATTGATACAGAGGCTGTAGCTGAGGAAGATCGACTTAAAGCCAGAGACTGGTCGGACGAACTTGCTCTGGATGCCATCTTCTCGACTGACGGCGATGGGGATCGCCCGTTGCTAGCGGATGAACACGGGGAGTGGTTGAGAGGTGACATACTAGGACTATTGTGTGCTGATGCCTTAGGCATCGAAGCTCTGGCAGTACCCGTGAGCTGCAACAGTGCAGTGCAGCGTTGTGGTCGTTTCGCCAGTGTTGTTTTGACCAAAATCGGTTCTCCCTATGTTATTGCCGAATTTGTGTCGCTTTCACATCAGTTTAAACATATTGCTGGTTTTGAAGCTAATGGCGGCTTCTTGCTCGGCAGTGATATTGATGTTGGAAACAAAGTATTAGCGGCTCTTCCTACTCGCGATGCACTTTTACCCGCGCTTATCACATTGAGTGCAAGCAAAGATAAAGGGGTTGCTTCTCTGGTGGGTGCTCTGCCCTCGCGTTACACGCATTCCGACAGGCTTAAAGAATTTCCCGCAACATTGAGCCGCACTATTTTGGATAAAGGAATTCAGGCTCCAGAGCAACTACTGGCTTCATTGGGGCTCGATAATCGCCAAATTATTCATATTGATCTCACTGATGGTTTAAGAATGACCCTTGATAACAATATTATTGTCCACCTGCGTCCATCCGGTAATGCGCCAGAGCTACGCTGCTACGCTGAAGCCGACGATATAGATAGGGCAAAAGAGGCTGTCAGAACCTGTCTGGACGCACTTGCAACCCAAAAATGATTGCAACTTACGGCAAAGTGCTTATTTAGCACTTTGCCGAATACTCTTTCGAATTTAGGTAAATATTATATGGATTCAAAAGCAATGATCCGGCATTCGAAGGACGGATATCTCGAATATGGAAATTATTCAGCATCTGTTAACCGTTTTTCTCTGATGGCAAGCGACTTTCTGGCTATGGCTGGTGCTTTTGTTCTTTCATGGTGGTTTGAAAGTATTCGTACCGATGTTTCATTCTCCCTCGTGTTTAAAAACGGGTCGGATGTGGCTAGAGCATGGAGTTTTCTGGCAATTGCCTTAGCTGCGCTTCTCTGGTCCTGGGCGCATTTGCGACATTACACTTATCACAAGCCATTCTGGAATGAGCTGAGGGAAACTCTGCTGATGCTCATCGGACTGGCCGTGGCCGATTTGGCGATAGTGGCTATCTCTAAGTGGAATTTCTCTCGCTACCAGTGGGCAATGTTCTGGTTGATTATCATGTTCGCCCTGCCATTTTGCCGATGGCTGACTAAACTGTTATTAGTTAAGCTTAGATACTGGAGTATGCCGACTATTATCATCGGCAGCGGAAAGAACGCTCGTGAAGCTTATCTAGCTATATGCAGCGAGCATTTACTTGGCTTTGGGGTCATAGGCTTTGTTGCTCCAAACAATAATTGTGCTGTCAGCCCAGTGGAAACGCTTCCGCTCTTTCATCTCACTCCTGAGCAGTTGCTTGAAAGGCACCATCAACATAAGATCTTCATCGCTCTTGAGTATGAACAGAACGAACTACAGGACGAGTGGCTGCGTTATCTCTCTGCCCATGGTGTTCGTAATATCTCAGTGATCCCAACCTTACGTGGGGTGCCGCTCTATGGCACTGATGTGTCTCACTCTTTTAGCCATGAACT
Source organism: Photorhabdus temperata (assembly GCF_025384845.1). Lineage (NCBI taxonomy): Bacteria > Pseudomonadati > Pseudomonadota > Gammaproteobacteria > Enterobacterales > Morganellaceae > Photorhabdus > Photorhabdus temperata. Next base: position 49,517 of record NZ_JAJAFX010000010.1, read on the forward strand.
TTTGATGCTGAGGGTTAAGAACAATCTGGCCAGACGGTCATCGAGTATTCTTAAGCGTGGTTTCGATATTGTCGTTTCTTCCCTTCTGTTGATACTCCTTTCCCCTCTGTTTCTTTTTATCGGCTGGAAGGTTTCCCGTGATGGAGCGTCTCCTTTCTATGGTCATGAGCGTATAGGGCAAGGAGAGCGCCGATTTAAATGTTTGAAGTTTCGCTCCATGATTATCAACTCTAAAGAAGTGCTGGAAAATCTGCTCAAGACAGATCAGAACGCCATGGAAGAATGGAAGAAGGATTTCAAGCTCAAGAATGATCCGAGAATCACCCCTATCGGCCACTTTCTGCGCAAAACCAGTCTTGATGAGCTTCCACAGTTGATCAATGTACTAAGAGGGGAAATGAGTCTCGTTGGTCCAAGGCCCATCGTTCAGGAAGAACTTGAACGCTACGGAGATGACAAGTCATATTATCTCATGGCGAAACCTGGTATGACGGGACTGTGGCAAGTGAGTGGACGTAACGATGTTGACTATGCGACACGCGTATATCTTGATAGCTGGTATGTAAAAAATTGGGCACTCTGGAATGATATTGCGATTTTGTTTAAAACAGTCAATGTAGTAATTAAACGAGATGGTGCCTATTAATCGTGAGGTAAAACTGTGTGCCATAGTATTTCTATAAATACAGAATATCACTGACAAAGGAACAGTTTATTTTCAGGTTCTTTAATAAGAACATTTAAAAAATAAACTCTTAAGTTCGTATTCAGCTTAATCAAATACTATGGCTGAAACAGGTTTTATTCCGCGAGTTTCTTTGGAAAAGAGCACCCCTCGCGACTTTTATAAATGGGATTTAAATAACAGTTAATATAAAATCTATATACTAAACATTATCTGGCTTTTACCTGAGATAATAAGGGGTTGTATTGGTTAGATTATCATGAACTCAGAAATAATTAATAAAGTACACAGGAATATTTAAATGCCAACCCTCATCACCGGCGGAGCCGGCTATATCGGTTCACATACAGTATTAGCGCTTCTGGAAAGAGAAACTGATGTTGTTGTTATCGATAATCTCTGCAACTCATCACCAGAATCTCTTCGCAGAATTGAAAAAATCACTGGCAAATCAGTGAAATTCTATCAAGGAGATGTACTTGATTTAGATTTACTCAATAAAATTTTCCAGGAAAATAACATCGAATCTGTGATTCATTTCGCAGGCTTGAAAGCAGTTGGTGAATCCACTCGAAAACCACTTGAGTATTATCAGAACAATGTTACTGGCACTTTAGTTCTGTTACAGGCTATGCGTGCCAATGGTGTACATCAACTGATTTTCAGCTCGTCCGCAACGGTTTATGGTGATCCTGAGTTTGTCCCACTAACTGAAAATGCCAAAGTAGGTGGTACGACTAACCCTTACGGCACTTCCAAACTAATGGTTGAGCAAATTCTAAAAGATTTTGCCGCTGCCGAGCCAAGTTTCAAAATCACCAGTCTAAGATATTTCAATCCCGTCGGTGCACATTCATCAGGCATGATTGGTGAAGATCCTAATGGTATTCCTAATAACCTGTTGCCTTATATCACTCAGGTTGCTATTGGTCGTCTGGAATGTTTATCAGTCTATGGCAACGATTACCCAACCAAAGATGGTACCGGCGTCCGTGACTATATTCATGTGATGGATTTAGCTGAAGGCCATATTGCTGCAATTGACTATCTGGCTAAACAACAATCTTATGAGGTATTCAACTTAGGGACTGGGACTGGTTATTCTGTACTTGAGCTACTTCATGCTTTCGAAAAAGCAGCAGGTAAAGCAATTCCATACAAGATCACAGACAGACGCCCTGGAGATATTGCTGAATGTTGGTCTGATCCATCCAGAGCTCGCAATACTCTTGGCTGGCAAGCAACACGTAATATTGACGATATGATGCGTGATAGCTGGAACTGGCAGAAGAATAACCCCAATGGTTTTCGCTCTCATTAAGGTGTATGTTTATTTTGCTTGGAACCTCAAAGGAAGTAAGATTCAGAATAAATCTGAATGACTACCTACTCGATATAGTTTCAATTCAGTATTTGTACGCTGATAAATAAGCAAAATATCTGGCGCTCCGTGGCATTCAAGGTAGCCAATATATTGGCCTGCTAATGAATGTTCACGGTAACGCTCTGGTAAAGGTTCACCAGTCTGTAAAAGCTCAATGGTTTTCAATTGAGCTTTATTTACCATCCAAGATCATGCTTTAGTTCATCTATCGTATCAACTCGGTGAACACCTACGCCATTTTCCAGATCTCGAATAGCCTGTAATGTCTCCTGATTAAGTTGCAGCAACTCAGCAGGTAATTCTGGCTCAACAGCCAGACGATTAACCACCATACGAATTATAGTGGAAAGATTCAGCCCCATCGCTTTCGCATTAGCCATCGCCGCCGCTTTGGATTTAGGATTAACACGGGCACGTACAACGGTATCAGCCATAAGAAACCTCCATCAATGTTTGTCTACATAATAGCCATATTGTAGCCACAAGCAAATGAATGTGTCCAAGTGATGAGTAATTTCTGAAAGATGTTCCAACAGATAAACCAGAGATGAAATCCCCCTGCATCCCTACTCAATTTCTGCTAATCTGTGCCCCTCGTTTCTGGGGGGCATATGCTAAACATCGTCTTATTTGAACCTGAAATCCCACCTAATACCGGTAATATTATTCGTCTTTGTGCCAATACTGGTTTTCAATTACATCTGATTCAGCCCCTAGGTTTTACCTGGGATGACAAACGGCTGCGCCGGGCTGGGCTTGATTATCATGAGTTTGCCAATATCAAACAGCATCATGATTATTACGCCTTTTTGGAGAGTAAAGGGTTAACTGGAGAATCTTCTGCCCAGCTGTTTGCACTCACCACGAAAGGAACGCCGGCACACAGTGCGGTAAGTTATCAAGGCGGGGATTATTTGATGTTCGGGCCGGAAACCCGAGGGTTACCATCTTATGTTCTGGATGATATGCCACCCCAACAAAAAATCCGTATTCCAATGCTGGCAGACAGCCGGAGTATGAATCTTTCTAATTCAGTTGCTGTTGTGGTTTTTGAAGCCTGGCGGCAATTGGGTTATTCAGGTGCTTTATTGAAAGAGTAATTGCCATTGACTAAAGTTAATGCCGTGCATCTAATCAGTTAAAAAGACACGGCATTTTTGAGTATCCAGTTTTGTGAACGATATTTCTCAAACGTGGTTATTCACAAAATCAAATCCCATCACCATATTCAAAGCCATTGTTGATACCATTAAAATGCTGGTTCATATCCAATGATGGCTTTTCGCTTTCAGGTTTACCGACAATACGGGCAGGCACTCCAGCAGCTGTTGTGTGTGGTGGAACCGAACGAAGGACTACCGAACCGGCACCAATTTTTGCCCCACGACCAATTTCTATATTGCCAAGTATTTTCGAGCCTGCGCCTATCATCACCCCTTCCCTGACTTTCGGATGACGATCACCCTCGGTTTTACCTGTACCACCAAGGGTGACGGATTGCAGGATAGAAACGTCATTCTCCACCACCGCCGTTTCACCAATCACAATGCCGGTAGCGTGGTCAAGCATGATGCCACAACCAATCTTGGCCGCCGGGTGAATATCAACACTAAAAGACATCGAGATTTGGTTTTGCAGGTAAATAGCCAGTGCCTTACGCCCTTCTCCCCATATCCAATGGGCAATACGATAGGCTTGCAAAGCATGGAACCCTTTGAGGTAAAGCAGAGGCGTTGAGTATTTATCTACCGCAGGATCACGTAAACGCACCGCTATGATGTCGCGGGCAGCAGAGACTATCATTTTCTGGTCTGAGTTATAAGCCTCTTCTACGATCTCTCTGACGGCAATAGCCGGCATAATCGGCGTAGCCAGTTTATTCGCCAGCATATAACTTAGGGCACTACCAAGATTTTCATGCTTGAGTAATGTCGCATGAAAAAAACTGGCTAACATCGGTTCACATTCAGCCAGTGCTCTCGCTTCTGTTTTTATGTTTTTCCAAACTTCGTCCAATTCTTCCAGCGACATATTTTTTACTCTCACAGTTAGAACCTATCTTTTTTATTAGATTTTTTCTGATTCAAGAGCGTATATTATCGCTCTCGTCCTTTCTGGCTCTTCCTAATAATGCTTGAGCAGCTTCTATCACATTTTTATTGCAATACAGTATTTGATAGATTTGTTCTGCAATCGGCATTTCCACACCGGCACGTTCGGCCAATGCGCGCACTTCTTTGGTGTTACGGTAACCTTCAACAACCTGCCCAATCTGATTCTGAGCTTCTTCGACGCTAATTCCCTGCCCCAGCATCATGCCAAAGCGACGGTTACGTGATTGGTTATCTGTACAAGTTAAGACCAAATCTCCCAATCCCGCCATGCCCATAAAGGTTGAAGGATCAGCGCCAAGAGCAGTACCAAGACGACTCATTTCTGTTAATCCACGGGTAATCAGCGCAGTACGGGCATTAGCGCCAAACCCCATGCCATCAGATATCCCCGCGCCTATAGCAATTACGTTTTTTACGGCGCCACCAAGTTGAACGCCAATAAAATCAGGATTTTTATAAACACGGAAACTTTTGCCACAGTGGAATAGTTGCTGAAGTTCATCACTAAAAGCAGATTCAGTGGCTGAAATCGCTATCGCTGTAGGTAAACCAGCCGCTAATTCTTTCGCAAAGGTTGGGCCAGAAAGTACCGCCAACGGTATTTCATCGTCTAAGATCTCACGGGCTACGTCCTGCAATAACCGGCCAGTATCAGCTTCCAAGCCTTTAGTTGCCCAGACGATTCGCGAATCAGGCAGCAGATGGGGTTTTACCTGCTTTAACACTTCACCAAACACATGGCTGGGAACCACAACAAGAATGTTGCGGCTTGCTGTCAGTGCTTTTGTCAGGTCTGTTTCAAGCAATAAACTGTCAGGGAAGGAGACATCCGGCAGAAATTTCTGATTGCAACGTGCCTGTTGCAATGCCCGGATATGTTCTGAGTTATGCCCCCAAAGCACAACATCATGACCATTACGTGCCAACGTAATGGCTAATGCGGTGCCGTATGAACCGGCACCGATAACTGTCATAGAAACAGTACTATTCATTAAGCTTCCTGTTGAGCTTCTTCATCATTCTGAGGTTGCTCTGCTTGCTGTTGCAGGTAGTTCATGAACAGAGCATCAAAGTTTACCGGAGCCAGGTTGAGTTGTGGGAAGGTACCACGGCTCACCAGGCTGGTGATGCATTCACGAGCATATGGGAACAGAATATTCGGACAATATGCACCCAAGCAATGAGCCAGTTGAGTTCCTTCGATACCTTCAATAGAGAAAATACCGCCTTGCTGTATTTCACACAGGAATGCTGTCTCTTCGCCCAGCGCTGCCGTCACAGTTACACGCAGAACAACTTCATAAACCCCCTGTGCCAACTCACTGGAAGCCGTATCCAGATCGAGCTTTACTTCCGGCTGCCATTCCTGTTGGAACACCTGCGGTGCGTTTGGTGCTTCAAAAGAGATATCTTTGGTGTAGATACGTTGGATCTGGAAAGCCATTTCTGTATTGTTTTGTTCTGACATAATAATTGTTACCTTTAGATGTCCTTATTAAATTTTTTACGTGAATGTTTCCACTCACACCCAAAATGATTACTTTTTACCACGCGCCAATGGTAAGTTTTCGCCTGTCCAACCCGCCAGACCTTCTTTCAGGGAACATACGCGTTCAAAACCAGCACGGAGAAGGTTCTCAGCCGGAGTACGCGATTCAGTGCCATTCGCTGAAACAACAATCACCGGCTGCTTTTTATGTTTTTCCAACTCAGCCAAGTTGCTGTCTTTAATTTCAGATGGGGTCAGGTTTATTGAACCAATGATATGCCCTTTGCGGAAATCTTCACGGGAACGTAAATCCACGACGATGGCTTCTTCTTTATTGATCAGATTAATCGCTTGTGCACGGGTTATCTCTTTGGTTTTAGAGAAGAGACTTTTCATCGTAGTCACAATAACGGCAACCAGCAGCGCAATCCAGATGAGGCTTAAGGTCATGTGCTGATTAATAAATTGCATGATTTCTTGCAGCATGGGGGGCAAAAACTCCCGTTGGTTATTAACAAATATCTAAGTCTTCAGAGTATACCTTTGTGTTGCGTCAATTACAGCCAAATAGCATAAGCTCAATGCAAATTTTGCGGAGAGTTTCGAGAAAAAATAAAAATACGCTGGAAATGGAACGCGTTAAGTACACGATCAGAAGATTCTCTGTCACACTGAATGAATACAGGAATTTAAGCAATAAATAGGCTAAAGTGGCTAATGTGCCCAGTTATTAGCTGATTTTAATGTTGAAACCATATTATCCGAAAGTGTGAAAAATCAGCACAGTATCTGGTAACCAATTGTTCAACATGAAATAATCTGATGCTATACAGTCGCAAGGTATATTTATAGAAATGGCAAATAACAAGGAAATACCTGGCCGTCATTATCGGTTCAATCAGAACTCATGGCAGAATAGAATTCGTGCCTTATTGTTCTGTGCTTTCCTGTCCGCTGTTTTCAGCTTTCATACCTTTGCCAATCAGATTATCGAGAATAAAAATCAGCTTAAAAATCTTCAGCAAAACATTGCAGAGAAAGAAAAAAGCGTGCAACAACAGCAGCAAAAACGCAGTACGTTGTTGAGCCAACTGAAAGATCAGGAAAATACAATTTCTAAAGTTGGCCTCTCTCTGCACAGCACCCAAACTCAACTCAGTAAGCTGAATAAAGAGATTACCGCGCTTAATGCCAATATCAAGAAACTGGCAAAACAACAGACAGCACAACAGGATATGCTGGCACGTCAATTGGATGCCGCTTTTCGTCAAGGGCAGCATCAAGGGCTTGAGCTCATGTTCAGAGGTGAGGAAGGCAAGAGGGGGGAGCGCATCCTCGCTTACTATAGTTACCTTAATCAAGCCCGCCAGGATACTATTGTTAAGCTTGAGCAAACTACCGTTGATTTAACTGAACAAAAAAAACTTGAGCAGCAAAAACAGGAAGAGCAGAAACAAGTTCTGACGGAACAGCAACAACAGAAGCAGCAGATGGAAGTGGCCCGCAGCGCCCGGCAGAAAACCTTGACTGAACTGGAATCTTCCCTGAAGAAAGACCAGAAAAGTCTCGCTGAACTAAAACAAAATGAAACCCGCCTGCGGGATAAAATTGCTAAGGCAGAACGGGAAGCGAAAGCACGTGCTGAACGGGAAGCCAGAGAAGCTGCTCGTGTCCGTGCTCAGATTGCGGCGAAACAGAAACAAGCGCAGAAAAAAGGTTCCAGCTATAAACCCACTGAAGATGAACGCGCATTAATGGCACGGACGGGTGGCCTTGGCCGTCCGGCTGGTCAGGCAATCTGGCCTGTCCGTGGCAAGGTAATACATGAGTTTGGTGAAGCACTGCAAGGCGAATTGCGCTGGAAAGGCATGGTGATTTCTGCCACAGAAGGCACTGAGGTCAAAGCGATATCCGATGGCCGGGTACTGTTGGCTGACTGGTTGCAAGGCTATGGGCTGGTTGTCGTTATAGAGCACGGTAAAGGTGATATGAGCCTTTATGGCTATAATCAGAGCGCTCTGGTCAGTGTCGGCCAGCAAGTTCGTGCCGGGCAACCCATCGCCCTGGTCGGTAACAGTGGCGGTCAGGAACAACCCGCCCTGTATTTTGAAATCCGCCGTCAGGGTAGAGCGGTAAACCCACAACCTTGGCTTGGGAGATGATCAGGTGAAACAACACAAGTTTACAAAACTCATTGGCACTATCGTCCTGTTACTCTTGAGCCTGCAAGCCAGTGCTGCCCGTCTGGCAATTGTTATCGATGACTTTGGCTATCGTCCTCATAATGAAAACAAAATATTGCAGATGCCTGTTGCGGTTTCTATCGCAATTCTGCCGGATTCTCCCCACGGCAGGGAAATGGCTGAAAAAGCACATAAACAAGGACGCGAGATTTTAATCCACCTGCCAATGGCACCTTTAAGTAAGCAACGGTTAGAACCGGATACTCTCCAGCCAACAATGAGCAGTGAAGAGATTGATCGCATTATTCAGCGCGCAATACAGAAGGTCCCTTATGCGGTAGGAATAAACAACCATATGGGCAGCGCTATGACTTCAAGCTTGCCAGGAATGCAGAAGGTTATGCGTTCGCTGTCCCGCTATGAGCTTTATTTTCTCGATAGTGTGACGATTGGAAATACTCAAGCAACAAAGGCAGCACAAGGTACTCATGTTCGCGTTATCCGCCGCAATATTTTTCTTGATAATGTGCAATCAGAAGCGGAAACCCGCTATCAGTTAAACCGTGCGATTTCCATTGCCCGTAAGAATGGCTCAGCTATTGCTATCGGTCATCCTCATCCGACAACCATTCGTGCATTACAACAGATGCTGCCAACGCTTCCCGCTGATATTGAATTGGTCAGCCCAAGTAGGTTGTTAAATAGCACATCTGTTGGCGACAATCACCGTAAATGGGGCGAGCAGTGTGAAATAAAAGAGGTGCCAACTACGGTTACCAGCCAAGACTATCTGGCGGTCATTAGCAATACTCTGGTTGATAACCCTGTTGTGAATACAGTGAGCCAACATATCCGGAAACTGGCTGGCGATAAATCTCAGGGTAAAACAGAATAAAAAGTCATCTGAAAAAATGACTAATAAAACAGGCGCCCAAAAAACTGCAAGCGCCTGTTAATCTTAGTGGTAATTTATTGATTAATCCCAGCTCAGAATAACTTTACCAGACTGCCCTGAACACATGGTGTCAAAGCCTTGCTGGAAGTCATCAATAGAGAACCGGTGAGTGATAATCGGGGTCAGATCCAAACCAGATTGAATCAATGTCGCCATTTTGTACCAGGTTTCAAACATTTCACGGCCATAAATGCCTTTAATAAACAAGCCCTTGAAAATCACCTGATTCCAGTCGATTGCCATATCTGATGGTGGAATACCCAACAGTGCGACACGGCCACCGTGATTCATGGTATTCAATAAGGTACGAAACGCCGCCGGTGCGCCGGACATTTCCAAACCAACATCAAAACCTTCAGTCATGCCTAACTCTGCCATGACATCGGTCAGATTTTCCTTGCTGACATTCACCGCACGAGTAACCCCTATTTTGCGGGCCAGTTCAAGGCGATATTCGTTAACGTCGGTAATAACAACATGGCGCGCACCAACATGTTTACACACTGCCGCAGCCATAATACCAATTGGGCCTGCACCGGAAACCAGCACATCTTCACCAACCAGATCAAAGGAAAGCGCGGTATGAACAGCATTGCCAAATGGGTCAAAAATAGAAGCCAGTTCATCAGAGATGTTATCTGGGATTTTAAACGCATTAAACGCAGGGATAACCAGATATTGAGCAAAACAACCCGGGCGGTTTACCCCGACACCGGTGGTATTACGGCATAAGTGAGTACGGCCACCACGACAGTTACGGCAGTGACCACAAGTGATATGCCCTTCGCCAGACACCCGGTCACCAATCTTAAAACCTTTCACTTCCTGACCAATAGCAACAACTTCACCAACATATTCATGACCAACAACCATAGGTACAGGAATTGTTTTTTGCGACCAGTCATCCCAGTTATAGATGTGCACATCCGTACCACAAATCGCCGTTTTACGGATTTTGATCATCACATCATTGTGCCCTAATTCCGGCTCGGGCACATCAGTCATCCAGATGCCTTCTTCTGCTTTTAACTTTGACAATGCTTTCATAGAGATGCCTTATGCAATTACTTTTAATTGCTTACCAATTCGCGTGAACGCCTCAACCGCACATTCAATTTGCTCTTCCGTATGTGCCGCTGACATTTGCGTGCGGATACGGGCCTGATTTTTAGGGACTACCGGATAGAAGAAACCGGTGACGTAAATGCCTTCTTTCAGTAATTCTGCGGCAAATTCCTGTGCCAATTTTGCATCGCCTAACATGACCGGAATGATCGCGTGATCAGCACCTGTCAGAGTGAAACCTGCCGCGGTCATTTTTTCACGGAACAGGTTGGCGTTCTTCCACAAGCGATCACGTAATGCATCACCCTCTTTCAGCATATCCAGCACTTTAATGGATGCCGCGACAATCGCCGGAGCCAGTGAATTGGAGAACAGATATGGGCGTGAGCGCTGGCGCAACCACTCAACAACTTCTTTACGCGCCGCAGTATAGCCACCGGAAGCACCACCCAGCGCTTTACCTAATGTGCCAGTAATGATGTCAATACGATCCATTACGTCACAATATTCGTGAGTACCCCGACCATGTGCACCAACAAAACCTACGGCATGGGAGTCATCCACCATCACCATTGCGCCAAATTCATCTGCCAGATCACAGATAGATTTCAGGTCAGCAATGACACCATCCATTGAGAACACACCATCTGTTGCAATCACAATATGACGCGCGTTATCTGCTTTTGCTTGCTCCAATTGTGCTCTCAGTTCCTGCATATCATTATTAGCATAGCGATAACGCTTCGCTTTACATAAGCGGACACCATCAATAATAGAAGCGTGGTTCAGAGCATCCGAGATAATGGCATCTTCCGGCCCAAACAGCGTTTCAAATAAACCGCCATTGGCATCAAAACAAGAAGAATAAAGAATGGCATCTTCCATGCCCAAAAATTCCGCCAGTTTTTTCTCCAGCGCTTTATGAGTATCCTGAGTCCCACAAATAAAGCGAACAGATGCCATACCAAAACCGTGGCTATCCATTCCCGCTTTAGCGGCAGCAATAAGATCAGGGTGATTAGCCAAACCTAAGTAGTTATTTGCGCAAAAGTTAATAACATGGCTGCCATCGGCTACAGCAATGTCAGCATTTTGGGCAGAAGTGATGATGCGCTCATTTTTGAATAACCCTTCAGAATGGGCTTGCTCTAATTGTTCATTAATTTGCTGATAAAATGATGCTGACATTTATTTTCTCCTGATTTAAGTGAAGGGTCGTTACATATTTTACTCATTGATCAGGCAACTGACGACTCTATCAGGCAGTTAATATTAACTTTGCTGTATCCGTCACGTCATGCAACCTGAATGACCATAATATTTCAGTATATTCCCCTGCTTAAGCTGCTGTCGTCATAGATGTTAGATGTTATTATAGAAGCAATTTGCTTCATTAACCCGATTGATAGAGGTGAGTCTGATGATCATTGTCACTGGCGGTGCTGGATTTATTGGCAGCAATATTGTCAAAGCACTAAATGACGAAGGATATAAAGATATTCTGGTCGTAGATAATCTGAAAGATGGTACTAAGTTCGCCAATCTGGCTGACCTGGATATTGCTGATTACATGGACAAGGAAGAGTTTATTGTTAGCATCCTGGCCGGTGATGATTTAGGTGATATTGACGCTGTTTTCCATGAAGGCGCTTGTTCATCCACAACCCAGTGGGATGGTAAGTATATGATGGATAATAACTATCAATATTCAAAAGAATTGCTGCACTATTGCCTTGAACGTGGAATTCCTTTCTTGTACGCCTCTTCCGCAGCAACCTATGGTGGCCGCAGTGATAATTTTATTGAGGAGCGTCAATATGAAAAACCTCTTAATGTTTACGGCTACTCTAAGTTCCTGTTCGACCAGTATGTCCGGGAGCTCTTGCCGCACGCTGACTCACAGATTTGTGGTTTCCGTTATTTCAATGTGTACGGGCCACGCGAAGGGCACAAAGGCAGTATGGCCAGTGTGGCATTTCATCTGAACAATCAAATCAATCAGGGGCAAAACCCCAAGCTATTTGCCGGCAGTGAAGGCTTTCAACGTGATTTTATCTATGTTGGTGATGCCGCTGCGGTTAATCTGTGGTTCTGGAAAAACGGCGTCTCCGGTATTTATAACTGTGGAACAGGTCGTTCTGAATCTTTCCAGGCAGTTGCAGATGCGGTTGTTGAATTTCATAAAGATAAATCACCAGCCGTTGAATATATTAATTTCCCTGAACATTTGAAAGGCCGTTATCAGAGCTTCACTCAGGCAGATCTGACTAAACTTCGCGCGGCGGGTTATGATAGACCATTCAAAACAGTCGCCGAAGGAGTCACGGAATATATGCATTGGCTTAATCAGGATAAATAATCTACTCGCTATGAAAATATTGGTGATCGGCCCTTCGTGGGTGGGTGACATGATGATGTCGCAGAGCCTTTACCGGACATTAAAGGCCCTGCATCCTAATGCAGAAATTGATGTGATGGCTCCAGCCTGGTGCCGTCCGCTACTGGCAAAAATGCCGGAAGTCAATCAGACACTGGCAATGCCATTAGGCCACAGAGCACTGGCATTGGGAGAACGCCATCGTCTTGGCGTCGCACTGCGTGAACATAAATATGATCGCGCTTATGTGCTGCCAAACTCTTTTAAATCTGCGTTGGTGCCTTTCTTCGCCAATATTCCTCTGCGTACCGGCTGGCGCGGTGAAATGAGATATGGATTGCTCAACGATATTCGTATACTGAATAAAGAAGCTTTCCCATTAATGGTTCAACGTTATGTCGCATTGGCTTACGATACAAAACTCAGTAGCGCTACGGAGCTTCCTCAACCATTACTGTGGCCTCAGTTGGCTGTCAGTGATGAAGATGTTGCTGAATCTACCGCAGCATTCAATATTTCTGATCACCGGCCGATTATCGGTTTCTGTCCCGGAGCAGAGTTCGGTCCGGCAAAACGTTGGCCGCACTATCATTATGCCACGTTGGCTCAACAGCTTATCACTAAAAAGGGATATCAAATTCTGCTGTTTGGTTCCGCCAAAGATCATGAAGGTGGAGAAGATATCCGCAAGTCACTGACAGAAGAAACCCGTGAATACTGTATCAATCTTGCCGGACAAACATCTCTTGAGCAGGCGGTCAATATTATTGCGGCCTGTGATGCTATTGTGGCCAACGATTCCGGTTTGATGCATGTCGCCGCGGCACTCAATCGCCCTCTCGTTGCACTCTACGGCCCAAGCAGCCCAGATTTTACTCCGCCATTGTCTGATAAAGCAGAAGTTATCCGCCTTATTACTGGCTATCATAAGGTCAGAAAAGGTGATAGTGCACACGGCTATCATCAGAGTCTGATTGATATTCAACCAGAGCAGGTTATGGCTTCTCTGGATAAATTATTACAAGCGGAGAACCAGGATTAATGCGGGTTTTACTGGTTAAGACTTCTTCCATGGGAGATGTACTCCACTCTCTCCCCGCACTGACTGATGCAGAAAAAAACCTGCCTGGTGTCCGTTTTGACTGGGTGGTAGAAGAAGGATTTGCACAAATTCCCGGCTGGCACAGTGCAGTCGATCAAGTTATTCCTGTTGCTATTCGCCGCTGGCGTAAGAACTGGTTTGGTGAAGAGATCCGCGCAGAACGCTGTTTATTTAAAGAAAAACTAAAATTACATCATTATGATGCCATTATTGATGCTCAGGGGTTATTAAAGAGTGCATTTCTGGTAACTCGATTAGCTCATGGCCCTAAACATGGTTACGACCGTAAAAGTATCCGTGAGCCATTAGCGAGTTTTTTTTATGATTGCCGCCATGCAGTCAGCAAGCAGCAACATGCCGTAGAACGTATCCGCGAGCTGTTTGCTGTCAGCCTGGGTTATGCTAAACCCGCAGAGCTGGGCGATTATGGTATTGCCCGTCACTTTTTAAAGCAACAATCAGAAAATCAAGGGAATTATCTGGTTTTTCTCCATGCCACTACCCGTGATGAAAAACACTGGCCGGAAAGCCATTGGCGTCAGCTTATTGCTGAAATTCAGCCGACGGGTGTGCGAATTAAACTTCCCTGGGGAGCAGAACATGAGCACCAACGTGCATTGAGGCTGGCGGAAGATCTCCCTCATGTGGAGGTTCTGCCAAAACTGACTTTGGCACAAGTCGCTCGGGAATTGGCAGGGGCACAAGCCGTTGTTTCTGTTGATACTGGCCTGAGCCACCTCACCGCCGCACTGGATCGCCCTAATATTACGCTGTTTGGCCCAACCGATCCGGGCCTGATCGGAGGGTACGGCAAGGAACAGATATCCTTGAAAGCAGAAGATGGGAATATCAAAAGTATTACGCCATCGAAAGTACTCTCCTATCTCCGGCAAAAAATATAAAATTAATTTCAAAATACTGGCTAAATGCACCCTTTAACCAGTATTCAATCTTTTTTAATTTTATATATTTTTCTAACAAAGATTTTCCATAATATATTTTTAATCTTTACAGAAAAGGGCCTTCTTTTCCTTATTTCTTTCCAAATTTTTCCTGCCTTAATATTATGCTCACTATCCCGCCCCGATATGGTTGTATTAACAGCATCCTCACTTTCTGTAACCAAAACAGGCACTGTACAACATAATTTTATAACGCCATTTTCCCTGAAAAACTCCCAGCGATCTGCAACCAGCCATACAGGATAAAGGAAAGCAATGAGGTTTTTAGCTGCCTGATTATTCAATACATAACCACAAGTTAATGAAGCATTCAATACCGATTTAATATCCACACCACAAGGAAGCTTATATTTGGAATGTTCAAAATATTGACCAGCTTTACTCAAAAGAATAGCAGAAGGGGCTATTATCTTTTCTTGCTGGATTTCATTTAAGAATTCAGGCAAATGTTCATTTAAGATAACATCATCCTCTAATATTAATGCCATAGGAATATTATTTTCAACTATATTCCTGTAGATTTTTATATGACTTAAAGCACACCCAATCTCACCAGGCGTTATAGCATCACTTAATTCTCTTGTTTGCCTCTGTAACTCCTCCTGTGATAACAGGCGGCCATCAACAGCCTCAATAAATTCATAATCTAAGTTTAGTTTAATACATTGTTCTTCTATTCTTTGCCTTCTCTCTGTAGAATGTTTAAGATTAACAATAAAAGTTTTCATATCCTGTGCTAATGCTCCATTATTATCATAATGATTAAGGAAAAATCACTCTTTGTAAGTTGTCTCTATTACACCACCTATTTTTATATTCAAATGTTGGCCGCCCGAAACTAAATCTCATCTCCAAATTATTTTCATGACTATATTCAATAGCATCCTTAACATTAACCCATGTAGAAACTGTTCCTAACGACAGATTAGGATAACTCAAATCCATTCCGCTATTAACGTAGTCATAGCAAATCCATTTTTCACATTGTTTTTTAACAATAAATTGCATTGCGCAAGGATTTCCTTCTAACCATAAAATATTACCGAAATTTATAGCGGGTATTTCTTCAAGAATTTCTTGCATTTCATTTTTATATGCATGTTCATTCCTGCGTTTAAAATAGAGATAATCATAAATATCTGTTAACTCTTTCGCATCATAATGATCAACATTAACAACACTCCCCCCACTTTTTATAAAACGATTCAACTCTCTATTTCTTGTTTCTCTTGTTTTTCTAGAGATATCCTTAACCAGACAGATCTGTCTTTTAGAATTTAATTTTTCCGAACAGTTAATAGTATTAACTTTATTTTTTGACGACATAAACTTTGATTTAAATGGAATAATAGATCTAACATCCGATCTAATCGGCAATATTATCTCATCAAAATTAAGTGGATATTTGTTAATTCCTTCTTTAATGACAATTTTCTGCTCACCAGCGAGGTAACGATCTCTCCAGCTACAGATACCACCAATGATATTTCCTGAACCATCTCTTTTTATATGGAATTTCTCATTTAGCTGAAAACGCTTATGGAAAAAATCCAAGACTTTTGGAGAAGTGATCACACTTCCCCCATATAAATTATAAGCCTCTCGATAATCATCAAAAGAACCTAATTTCCAACCAAAATTCAGTAGCATCAGTTAATCCTATCAGTTTTATTTTCTCAATTATTACGACTTCTTTAACTGGTAATATTCAGCCAATGTCATCCCTTGAACCCGCGATTTCAAATAGTTAAATAATTCCTCCAAATCCTGATAAAGACTCTCAATTTGTTCTTCATTTTTAAATGTCGGGCTACCACCAGGCATAAATTCAGATGAATGCAGCATAAATTCAACATAATCACAGCCTTCTGCCAATGTTTGCTGAATAACTTTCTTCATTTGCTCCAGATTACCGCCTTTTGGCCGTAACCAGTTAACGGAAGGAGAACGCTGCTTTCCGCGCAAATTATCGTATTTCTGTTTCAGGGAGTTCATCAACGGCGAGTGCTTATATTGGATGCTCATTGGTACTTCCAGCAAAGAAGAACCGCCTTCTTTGGCGATATCCTGCAAATCCATAAAATAGGCATAAGATGGAAAGTGGCTATAATCAGTTCCACCGTTACCATTAGGATCACCTTTTGTGAAACGCCAATTAACCCGCGGCGTTACCGAACAATCGACTTGATAGCCATATTCCACCAACAATTCAGCATAATATTCATTAAATGCCCAACGACCCGCCCGATGGCTTAACATTTTAGTTTGTAGTTTATCTTCTAATAACTGAGTCATTAAACCAACTTTGGCTCTGACCTGTTCTTTTGGAAATTCAATTAGATAAGGTTTATAGCGCATATCATCGTCGGTAAGAGGAACAAGAGGTGGATTATTCCAGGCATGTAAATGCATACCTATTTCACCTTGACCTCTGGCAATAACATCTTTAGCAAAGTCAATGTATAAATCATCCATAGCCATCTCATAGTTCGTCAACCAAACTGGTTTAAAACCAAAACGTTCGCATAGACTCTGAAATCTTGGTAAATAACGCGTATTTTCTGTCGAAATCTGACTGTGGTTTTGCCACAAGTCATCACCTTCAGTATCAATCGTGATAATAAATGCGGGTAAAGTCATTAGAGATGCGCCCAAAACAGACCCAAAATAATGGCGTTATGGTACGCAGGTCAGCGATACAGCGCAATTAACTTATCGCTAAAACAGTAGCTATGTGCAGCTTTATTTACTCATATTAAACAATTAGTTAGCTTATTCAGCTTTATAAAGATAAATATCTTGCCAAAACAATATCTAAATCAAACTTCTTATACATATCCTCTGTGATGACAGGAGGCTCCAAGAAAACAAGCTTCATTTTTTCTGCAAGTGAGCCAACTGTCAGTTCTGATTTATATTTTTCCAGCTCACCAACCATAATTTCATTCACTCCACCCGGACATGCCACACTGACAATTGGAGTATCGCAAATCAATGATTCAATCAGTACATTACCCAGCCCTTCACTGTCAGAACTCAAGACAACCGCTTTAGCTCCACGAATAACAGGTAATGGATTTTCGAGGAATCCGGTTAAGATGACTTTAGATTGTAAGTTTAAATCCACAATCTTTTGTTTTATCTGTTGAGTAATAGACTCATCTCCATGACCAACAATCAATAATTTACATGGCAAAGCTGCTTTCGCAAAAGCCTCTAATAAACGATCATGCCGCTTAACCTGGTGAAATCGGCCAACATGTAATAAATACGTTTCATCCGAATAAGGATTATTTTGCAAAGATTTTTCTTTAATGTCAGGAATATTAAAAGGATTATAAATTGTCACCATTTTCTTAGGCATGAGTGACAGATTAATTGCTAAATCTTTCCCAACGGCATCAGATACACAAATTAGATTCCGGTTGTTATATGTCCATTTAATTTTCTGTTTTTTTATCCAACGGGGTAATCCGCTTTTATTGCCAAGGTACGAACTCGAGAACACACCATGAATACAAAACCACACATTTAATCCCGCCAGTACCTTTGATTTCACGACAATGCGATCGGTTTTATGCAAATTTGATACAATCAATGAGGGGATTCCCTTCCGAAGAAATATTTTTTCTAAAACTTTATCCATAGATTTAGCCCTACGGCAAATCTCAGTCTGTCTTCTGAAAGGCCCATTGTACTCGTCAGCATCAATAATTAGTTCAATACCACCAGGCACTAAATACTCACATTTTTCCGCCAGAGAAAGCAGCGTAATATCATACCCTTTCTGTTGCAGACCATCACAAAGCCGGATAGTGACATTTTCTGCACCTCCACCAGGTAATCCATCAATGATAAATAATATGTGTCCTTTCATGATGAGAGCACCCTTTCGTATAGTCCAATCAGCTGTTGTGATAAATGTTGCGGTGTATAAGGCAGTACCTTAGTTCTCGCTAATTCCGACATTTTATTATTCAAATGATCAGAAGGCGTATTTTGAATCGCTTCTGTAATATCCCGGATATTCAAAGCATCACATATAAACCCGTTACTTCCAGAGGTAACAAATTCAGCACCACCGCATGTTGTACTGGTTATGACCGGAAGCCCACAAGCCATTGCCTCCAATATCACATTTGGGAATGGATCATATAAGGTAGGTAACAATAAGCCATCTGCAATCTGATAAAAAGGCAGTGTCTTTTTCTGAATGCCCATAAATCTGATTCGCTCATTGCACCCCAGAGAATTGGCTAATTGCTTATATTTCTTCTCTTCTTTATCCTGACCCACAACAATTAAATAGGCATCAGTAGCACTCACTGCTTGAATCGCTACTTTTAGCCCCTTTCGCTCAAACCCGGAACCAACATAAACGAAACATTTCGCCTGTTGGGGAAGATCATACTCTTTCCTTAACAGCATTCTCTGAGATGCTATTGCCGGAAAAAATTGCTTATGATCTATCGCATTATAAATAACTGATATTTTTTTCTGCGAAAGGCCAAAATCCGCCATGACCTCTCGTTTTACCATTTCCGAGTTACAAATAACCATTTTTAGTTCTGGTGCCGAATACATTTTTTGCTCAGCATCCATCACATAACGATGGTAACGACTCGCAAAAAGTAATTTGCCTCTCCAGGAAGATAAAACCCGGGCACGCTGCTGCAACCACCGCTGATGAACACCATCACCCGCACGGTAAATATCGCAACCCGCAATGCGTTCGTGACTTTGAACAAGATCAAATTGCTCTTTTTCCCATACTGCTCTGGCCGCTTTAGCAAATCCTCTCTCACGGCTGATTCTTCCCCATTTATGAGGATTTGCTAAATGAACATACCAGTCAGGGCTAATGTCTCCCTGCCAAGAACGAGTAATAACATTAAGCTCCAGATTTTCATTACCTAAAGCTTCTAAGGCGCGGGAGACAAAACGTTCTGCACCACCATCCGGGCGATATTTCTGCCGAACAATCGCAAGACGTACTGATTTCATAATAAATTTCTCCGGGCAGCAGCAATAACTACATCACTGGGAATGACATTCAGATAACGTATGCCCGTTTTAGTATCAACATCATCAGGATCAGGTAAATCACCGTAATCACCAGCCCAAATTACTTCACCCTTCGCTTCCCATGGGTGCCAGAATACTAACTTTGATGGCCCAAATAAAGCAATACAAGGTGTTTTCAATGCTGCGGCCATATGCATAGAAATAGAGTCTACCCCTATGAATAAATTAGCTTCATCAATCAGCGCTGCAAGTTGAGGCAAGGTTAATAGGCCAGCAAAAGAAATAACTCTTTCTTTTGGGCAGCTTGATAAAATAGTCTCGACCATATCTTCTTCCTTACGATCTGGCCCAGAGGTAACAACAATTGCCCCACCATCAGACTGTAATGCACTAATCGTTTCACCCATCTTTTTCTCATCCCAACATTTGAAAAACCAGCGGGATGTTGGCTGCACAACAATATATTTTTGACTTACCCCGTGCTGCTCAAGAAGTGCCCGGACAACTTCTCTATCTTCCTGACGGTAACTCATTGTCACTTTAGTACTGGTCGATGGAAGATTTAACAGCGAAAGAGTTGACAAATTTTGCTCAACAATATGCAAAAATTCACTATGCTCTGTCGGCACTAGATTTGTGAAACATTTTTTCCAAAACAGGCTTCGTCGTTTTGCTAAATCAAACCCAATACGTACTTTTGCTCTGGTAAATCGTGTCACAAACGCACTATACCATTGATCAGAGAGATTAATAACTATGTCATAGTTACGCTTCCTTAATTGTTTAAGTAATCTCCATTCATGACGAAAACGTGCTCTGGTTCCTTGCTTCTTCCATTGCCTATCCATACAAAATAGATTTGCCACAGAAGAAAAATTAGCCAGTATCGGTTCTGTTTCTTTGTAGAGTAAAACATCAATGTCTACTGAGGGATAATTATCCTTCAGAGTATTAATAACCGGTGTAACTAATAGCACATCACCATGATGTCGTAACTTTATTATCAGAATACGGCTAAATCGAGTTGGTAATTTACTCATGGCATTCCCAGTATAAAGGCACAGATAATAAGGAAAAAGCTGTCTCTATATGTTCGGAAGCTGCAAGAAACCCCTGCTACTTTTATATATAATAGAAGCACAATTTTACCCCAAAAACCTAATTTACCGTTCCTATTCTGTTCAGATTCTAGAAGCCATACGCATTTTCATACTTTCTTTGAAGCAGTGTGGTACTATTGGCGCTAATTTATATAAATGAATTTGATAGAATGTTACTGCGTTTATATCAGGTACTTCTCTACCTTATCCAACCTCTGATTTGGTTGCGCTTATTACTTCGCAGCCGCAAGGCTCCGGCTTACCGTAAACGTTGGGGTGAACGTTATGGTTTCTGTGCCGGTAAAGTTGCCGCTGGGGGCATTCTGCTTCACTCAGTGTCCGTCGGTGAGACATTGGCTGCAATCCCTTTAGTTAGAGCTTTACGCCATCATTATCCTTTTTTACCGATTACGGTGACGACGATGACACCAACGGGTTCAGAAAGAGTCCTCTCCGCGTTGGGAAATGATGTCAATCACGTCTATTTGCCATACGATCTTCCCGGCTCCATGGAGCGTTTTCTCAATCAAGTTAATCCAAAGTTAGTCATCATTATGGAAACAGAGCTTTGGCCTAATCTGATTTTTCAACTCCATCGACGTAACATTCCTCTGGTTATTGCTAATGCCCGTTTATCTGCACGTTCAGCGGCGGGATACCAGAAAGTCGGTAATTTCGTAAAAATAATTTTACGAAAAATTACCCTGATTGCGGCTCAGAATCAGGAAGATAGCGAACGTTTTATTGAACTGGGTTTGCGGCGCTCTCAACTGGCTGTCACCGGTAGTTTAAAATTCGATATCTCAGTAACACCTGAATTGGCCGCTAAGGCCGTAACACTACGACGCCAATGGGCTGCTCGCCGTCCTGTCTGGATAGCGACCAGTACTCATGATGGAGAAGAGAGCATTATTCTGGATGCTCATTGCAAGTTACTAAAACAATGTCCAAATCTGCTGCTGATCCTGGTGCCACGCCATCCTGAACGTTTTGCTAAAGCTGAAGAATTAACAAAGAAAGCCGGGCTAAGTTATATCCTTCGCAGCTCCGATAAAATTCCTGACGCCAATATTCAAGTTGTTATCGGCGATACTATGGGTGAGCTGATGCTGCTCTATGGTATTGCCGATCTGGCTTTTGTTGGTGGCAGCCTAGTTGAACGCGGTGGGCATAACCCACTGGAAGCCGCAGCTCATGCCATTCCAGTGTTGATGGGCCCACATACCTTTAACTTTAAAGATATCTGCGCCAAACTGGATCAGGCTAATGGTCTGATTACCGTTACGGATAGCCAGTCTTTATTCACCGAAATCAATAGCTTACTGACTGACGAAGATTATCGCCTGTATTATGGCCGCCACGCAGCGGAAGTATTACATGAAAATCAGGGAGCACTTCAACGTCTGCTTAAATTACTGGAACCCTACCTCCCATCCCGGAGTCACTAAATGAATGAGAGAAAGCGCCTTTCCGTTGTAATGATTGCTAAGAACTCAGCGGATCTGATAGCAGATTGCCTGGCCTCAGTCAGTTGGGCTGATGAGATCATCGTGCTTGATTCTGGCAGTTCAGACGATACCTGCCAGATAGCACAGGCAATGGGGGCAAAAGTATTCTCTAATATTCACTGGCCGGGGTTTGGTCGTCAGCGTCAACTGGCTCAGCAATATGCTTCTGGCGATTATATTTTTATGATTGATACCGATGAGCGTGTGACGCCAGAACTGAGAATATCCATAGAGCAGGTTCTGGCACATGCTGATGACAATAAGGTCTATAGTTGCGCCCGCCGGAATCTGTTTCTTGGCCGCTTTATGCAACACAGCGGCTGGTACCCAGATCGAGTTATTCGCCTCTACGCCCGCAATCGTTATCAATACAATGATAATCAGGTTCATGAATCCCTTGAATCTCATGGAGTTCCAATTGTTATTTTGAAAGGGGATTTACGCCATCTTACTTGCCGTAATCTGATTGAGTTTCAGACAAAACAGCTGAATTACGCTAAAGCATGGGCAAAACAGCGTCATGAACAAGGTAAACAGTGCAGTTATTTTTCGATTTTCAGTCATACTTTTGGGGCTTTCTTTAAAACCTGGCTGTTGCGTGCTGGCTTTCTTGATGGTAAACAGGGATTAGTACTGGCTATCGTTAACGCTCAATATACGTTTAATAAGTATGTCGCGTTGTGGGAAAAGAGATTGCAAAAGGGTAAAAATTGATGACAACCAAAGCTATTTATCCCGGAACATTTGATCCTGTTACCTATGGGCATATTGATATCGTTACCCGCGCTGCAAATATGTTTGACCACGTTTTATTTGCTATCGCCAATAGCGCCAGAAAGAACCCAATGTTTACTCTGGATGAGCGCATTACCCTGGCGAAAGAGGTGACCTCACATCTGGATAATGTAGAAGTGGTCGGCTTTTGTGAATTGATGGCTAATTTCGCCAAAAAACAACAAGTCAATGTTCTTATCCGCGGTCTCCGTTCAGTATCTGATTTTGAGTATGAATGGCAGCTCGCCAATATGAACCGCCACTTTATGCCTGAGTTAGAAAGTGTCTTTTTACTGCCATCACAAAATCTCTCGTTTATATCTTCATCCTTGATTAAAGATGTCGCCCGCCACGATGGCGATATCTCATCATTTCTACCAGAACCTGTTGCACAAGCCATGCTAAAAAAACTCGGCAAGTAATTTACTGAGCTTACTGGGAGCGACGCACAGTAGGATCGCTCCCTATGCTACGCCTCCCCAAGTTTCCGGTATCAACTAAAACTGACAGCGACGACAAAAGAAAGTACTGCGCTGCCCAAGTTTAATACTTTCTATTTTCTCACCACAAATCCGGCATGGCTCTCCTGCCCTACCATACACAAACAGTTCCTGAGCAAAATACCCCGGTTTACCATCAGATTGCAGGAAATCCCTGAGTGTTGTCCCTCCCTGCTCAATCGATCGTTGCAGGACCTTTTTAATCGTTTCTGCTAGTAAATCCGCCTCACGCTCAGTTAATGTATATGCTGGGCGATCAGGCCGAATATGAGCAGTAAACAACGCTTCATTCGCATAGATATTACCGACACCGACAACCAGTTTATTATCCATTAACCAAGGCTTAATCAATGTTCTTTTACTATTTGATCGGGTGTAGAGATAAGCACCGTTAAAATCATTAGAAAGTGGTTCAGGCCCCAAATGCGTTAATACTGAGCACTGATTGAGATCATCACTCCATAGCCACGCTCCAAATCGTCTTGGGTCGGTATAACGCAAAACCTTGCCGTCTGCCATGACTAAATCCACATGATCATGTTTCTCCGCAGGGCGTTCCTCCAATAAGATCCGCAAACTGCCCGACATCCCCAAATGGACAATAATCCAACCATCTGCCAATTCAATCAGCAAATATTTGGCCCGGCGTTGAACACTGAGCACAAGCTGATCACTCAGCTTCATAATTTCTTCCGCTACCGGCCAACGTAACCTCCCATTCCGGACTACCGCATGTTGGATCACGTTCCCTACCAGATGTGGTTCTATCCCTCTCCGGCTGGTTTCTACCTCTGGTAGTTCTGGCATGATAATAACTCCTGTATTATGTCTGTTTGTTTCAACTCTATTGCATCTCAGCAGATTAAGATAATCTTTTCATGTATCATTTCCAACCAAGTTCAACCGAAATGAAAACAGATTGATGAATATGTTTAATCTTAGAAGTTGTAATAAAAAATCATTATGGAATTTATCGCTTATTGGGATTTATATAGCCCTTGTTTATCTACCTGATATAACAAGATATAAAAACCTGGTTATTATCCTGATTGGCATAACCGCGCTGACCTATCTGGTAACAGATTTTCGTCAGGTAATGCACTCTATGCGTAATTCGCTATTCCTATCTATTTTGCTATTCATCTTAGCAATGTTCTATTCAGTCGCGATTTCAGTCGATCCCGCGTTGAGTTTTCAAGAGATGAATAAACCTATTCTAAATGGATTGCTGCTGTTCAGTTTTACTTTTCCGGTTGTATTGTACAAAGAGAATAAAGAAAGCATTGCCAAGATGATTCTGTTCTCATTCGCCATTGGGATGCTGGCAATATGCCTGACTGATATCGGTAGATACATTATTAACTACAATCGGGGTGAAATGCCGTTTACCGACTACAACCACCGGGAATTTTCTTACGGTTTTATTTTCTATTTCCCAATATTACTTTGCACCTGGGCATTGTGGAAAAAGCATACCTTAGTTAGCTGGCTGATATTGGCTGTTGCTTCGGCTATCAGCCTGTTTCTGTTGTTAGGCACCTTAACCCGTGGTGCCTGGGTAGCTGCTGTTGTTATAACGACCTTTATCATCACTATTAACCGGGAATGGAAACTAATTATAGTGGCAGGTTTAAGCCTTAGTCTTTTGGCCGGAGTTAGCCACCTCACTATGACAGATAATGCAAATACCAAATTACTATTTAAACTTACCCAAACAGATAGCAGCTATCGCTATACCAATGGCACCCAAGGAGCTGCTTTTGAGTTAATTCTGGAAAATCCAATTAAAGGCTATGGTTATGGCAATAAAGTCTACCATAAGGTCTACAACGAACGAGTTGCTGACTATCCAGGCTGGGTATTTCGCACGTCTATCGGCCCCCATAATATCTTTCTGGCGCTCTGGTTTGCAGGTGGAATCATCGGCCTAATCACAACTTTATTGATGACTATCTCAGCACTGTACACCGGTAGTCATATTATCACCCGTAACAACGGAAGGATAAAGCAGGCAGGCACTATTCTACTGACCGGGTTTATCGGGCTATTTATTGTCCGTGGCGCCTTTGAAAATACCTATATCAATGAAATAGGTATTTTATTTGGCTTGATGATTGCGCTGTATAAAAAGAAAAGTGACTAGCAAAATATTCCAGCTATATCATCAGTGGCTGTATATCGCCTATCTCTACACCGATTATTATGCAGAAATGTCCTTTGATATCGTCTGCATAATAAGCCTGGCCCGTTTATCCCAGTTAAGATGCTCTGTTACCAGCATTTTTGCATAACTGACTTGCGCTTTAACTCTCTCTGAATTGTCTCTCAATAACTGGATTTGCTGAGCAAAACTTTCCGCATTCTCACTGTCAGCAAAACTGACTGCATTTTCATCAACCACATCACGAATAGAAGGAAAATCGGAAATAACCACAGGTTTCCCCATCGCCATATACTCAAATAGCTTCAGTGGTGAGGTATAGCGGCTACCAATACTGGTTTTAGTTAATGGCAACAGACAAATATCATTATCTGCAATTATCTGGAAACGCAATTTAGGCTGAATAAACCCAAGAAAATTGACTCGGTCACAAACACCAATCTGCTGAGCAATCTGCCGTAACTGTTGAATCTGTTCTGGTTCACCACCCGCAATATTCAGTACTGCATCTTCAAGATGACTCATCGCCTTAATCGCCGTCGGAACCCCCTTCCAACGATGCAAACTTCCCAGATAAAGAATTTGGGTTGGTAATTTGTGGTTAGTTAATGCGAGTTCATTTGATGATATCGACTCTACTGCCAGCATATCTACACCATCTGGCGTAACAACAATAGATGTATCGACCTTATATTCATTGATAATGTCATCACGCAGTAGCGACGTCAGAACAAAAACAACCCTGGACTGACTATAAACAAGATGTTCAGTTTCTCTTAACTTCTCATATTTATGCTGATCTTTATTTTTACTCAAATCATGTGACTCTTTAAACGATTGAGCAAAAACCTCATGACTTTCGAAAAAAAGAGGAATTTCTGGATGTTTACATAAGAGATACTTCGCCATTTTCAGATTACGGGTAAAAACGGCATCTATCCTGTTCTTTTTCAACCAACTGGAAACCTGAAAATAGAACATCTTTTGGGTATTCAACGGAAAGTACCATTTACGCCGGATATTGCGTAATGATATCAATTTAGCCGATGATGATAATGAGCGTCCAAGAATCTCCTCTACGGTATTTTTACCTTCAGGCGTAACCAGATAGACATCAGCCCCCTGTCGAGCAAACGCATCAACATTCTGCAAAATTTGTAATGATGCAACCCGATAGTCAGGAACCGGATAAGGATCAATATAGGCAATCTTCATTGTTTATTGCTTTCAGTAAACGATTTGCTGAATGTTCCCAGGTATACATTGTTTCAATCCGCTGGCGAGCTTCTTTTCCCATTCTTTGCCCTCTGTCTGGCTGAGACAATAAAAAATTAACTGCATCGACAATGGCTGAAGCATCCCCTGGCGTGACCAAAATACCTGACTTATTCTCGTTACCGACAACTTCCGGTATGCCTCCGATATAACTGGCAATAACAGGTCTGCCACACGCCATAGCTTCCGCGATTGTTATTCCAAACGCTTCATCACCAATACTTGGGAAGATCCCCGCATCACCAGCAACATAATATTCAGGCAATTGATCATGTCCTACCGGTGGGTGAAAAATTACCTGTTTTTCCAATCGCAGTGCCGCAACCCGTTTTTCCAGACGTTTCAGATCTTCACCCGCTCCGATAATCAGTAATTTAACATCTTTATCCTGTAGCTGAGCCATTGCATCAACCGCCACATGCATACCTTTCCAGCCAACCAAACGCCCGGCAAAGGTCAGTAAAAATGTTTCATCACTGATTCCAAGACGAGTTCTGACAGAAGAGTCAGTCGGCCTGAATTTATTAATATCAACTCCGTTGTAAATAACCTTTGGGAATTGTTTAAAATGGTGCTGAATCTGCCAAGCATTAAAATGACTGCATGCTACCCAGGCTGAAATTCGTTTACTCAGCGTCCTGTCACCCTTGAAGAAACTGGTACCGCCGCTCATATAACAAAACTTAGTACGACTCCCTTTTGGCATCATTCGTGGCCAGAAAAAATCAAATGGTTTAGTCAGAATAATCCAGTCAAAATCTTCAGTAATCACCGTATTACGGGCATGGCGGGCAAACGAGTAGCGTTCAATAATACGCTGAAAACGCCGGCCGATATTAATCACTTTCTCTCTGGGAGTGAATGGAAAAGTATGAATCTGTATTGTTCTCCCATTTAGCTCTGGCCGGACATCACCCGTTCCCCCCAAAATATGGATCTCATGACCGGCATCAGTCAGCGCTTTCGCAAGTTCCCAGACTGCCGTCTGAATTCCACCGTAAGACATAGTCACAGTGACATCAATTAAACCTATTTTCATCTGTCTATTACCCTGCTGACCTGGTTGCCAATAATTTCTGAGTTGCCTGCCAGACTTGTTCAACAGATATAGCAGACATCGAATCTTCACGTGTGGCTTGCATATAATGAACAGGATGCTCAATCACTACCAAATGTGCATGTTGTTGAGGCGCTAAAAAACGGCCCGGGTGAAAACTGTGATACATCGCAACCATCGGGATACCTAATGCGCCTGCTAAATGGGTCGGCCCAGTATCAACACCAACGTACAAATCAAGTTTACTCATCATTGCCGCATTCTGTCGCATTGTCAGTCTCCCTACCAACGAAGTACATTTTTCAGCACCGAGTCTTTCTGCCAGTGATTGAGCAACAATTTCACCATCAGCGCTGCCTAATAACATAATATGCGAATGTGGATAACCGCGATAAATGCATTGCGCTAATTTATAAAAATGTTCAACCGGCCAGTCACGATAAGCTTTTGCCGGGAAGCTTTGTAACTGAAAACCAATCAGGAGCTTATTATTCAAATGATGCTGCCGCATAAAATCATCGGCAAAACGGAGTTCCCCTTCACTAACACAATAATTCAACCGCCAATCACTCACCTCAACATCTACCGCATTAGCCAGCATCGCCCGTTCTTGTTGAGCTGGCACTAATACTTCCGGCTTTTTCACTGCCATCCAACCCGATTGCAACGAAGATTCATCTGAAAATGAAACTGTTAAGTATGATTTGCGTTTTGCATACTGTAATAACGGTTTATCGTCGCTATATACTAAAGCTAAATCATAATGCTTACGGGTAAACCAACCACACCATTTTGCTTTGCCTTTTGAAAAAGCAGTCAATCTATTGATATCACTTATATTTTCAAGGATCTGTTTAGTTCTTTTATGCGCCATAACATCAATATTCGCACCAGGCCACTTCTGTTTTAAAGCACGAAGTACCGGTGTCACCAGTAAGGTATCACCGAAACGCGCTATGACAATGACCAGAATATTTTGGATTTGCATAAGACAATTATCTGATTAATCTGCTATAAAATTCAACAAAATATACAACAAAGCTTTTTTGTATGCTATCGTTCGGGGCAGGATAATTAAACTACAATCAACTTTATAGCCATTTAATATCAACAAATTACTTTTCGTCCAGAACCACAAATCAAAGGATAGCACCGAGAATAATCTTAAAGAATGTTAATGATTTTTACCTTTAATGCTATGAAAGAAGATCTTTTCCATTTTATCCAGCATATTATCCATTCCAAATAAAGCAATTGCCCGCTCTAATGAAGAATGGCTGAATTGCAAGCGCAGTTCATTATTATGAATCAACAACTCTAAACTTTCTGTCAATAGCTCTACGTTTCTGGGTTCCACGATATAACCCGTTTCACCATCAACTACCGCTTCGGTAATCGCGCCAACTGAGGTTGATACAACAGGTATCCCACACGCCATTGCCTGCATAATCCCTTGTGGCACGCCTTCATTACCAAAAGAAGGTAATGCAAATAAATCCATCGCATTCAGGCAATCAGGAACATCCTGACGGTTACCTAAAAAAATGACACTATCCGACAAACCTTCTCGCCTCACCAACGGTTCCAGTGACTTACGTTGTGGACCATCACCAACAAACAAAAGCTGCCAGTCAGGATATTTCTGGTGCAGAACTTTCCAACTTTCTAACAGATAACGATGCCCTTTCCAAGTTCTCATCGTCGCAACGACACCTAATGTCGGTTTATCCTTAATACCAATCCGCTGACGGCAAACCTTCTTATCTTCCGGCCGGAAACGATCCAAGTTGACACCGGTGGGTACTGATGTCATATGTTGTAATGGATAACGATTATTGGCATGCAAATGCTGACGTAGTTTTTCACCTGTAGTCGCAATATGCCGGCACGCTTTCAGATACAACCAACGGGTTGTCATTGAATTAGAAACCTGGGTTGAGACATGCCGGGTTCTGATTATCGGCGGCATATACCTCAACGTTGCACAAGCCAAAGCAACCAACCATGAATCTGTCGAGCTGTGTGTATTAATAATGTCAAACTGACGGCCTTCTTTTTTCAACCAGTTACGCATAGCAAGAAAGCTGGACCGCCGTTTTTTCTCAATAGGCAAGGCTACAACCGGCACACCATAAGATTCTGCTTCACGGTAGATGTTAGAATTTGGACAGCAAACAATAACCACCTTGTGCCCACGTTTTATCATTCCCTGGGATTCCGTCAGAATACGAATTTCCTGACCTCCCCAACCACAAGAAGATTCTGTATGTAAAATATTTAGTTTTTCTTTAGCCATTTCGGCTCCATATCCAGCCTGCCGGAAGACGTTAGTATAGCGAAACAGCATCTTACGTCTATGAATAACCGGATATATATGAAACGTTGAGAAGAATGAGTGACTATCGACTATAAAATCTATAGACAACAAAAAACCCGGCCTAAGCCGGGTTTTTTATCAAATCAGCCAAAGTTATTTAATCTTAGCTTCTTTGTACATTACATGCTGACGAACAACCGGATCAAACTTTTTCATTTCCAGTTTCTCAGGCATAGTGCGCTTGTTCTTCGTAGTGGTATAGAAGTGACCAGTACCAGCTGAAGAAACCAGCTTGATTTTATCGCGAATACCTTTAGCCATTTTTCAGCTCCTTAGTACTTCTCACCACGGGTACGAAGTTCAGCCAAAACTGCATCGATACCCTTCTTATCAATCACACGCATACCTTTAGCAGATACACGCAGAGTTACAAAGCGCTTCTCGGACTCAACCCAGAAACGGTGGGAATGCAGGTTAGGCAGAAAACGACGCTTAGTCGCATTCAATGCGTGAGAGCGGTTATTACCACTCATCGGGCGTTTGCCAGTAACTTGGCAGACTCGGGACATGTCTATTCTCCAAAAATCAAATCAGCTCGAGCTTTGTATTTGGTATGGCCGCCTCGTCAGGCTTAGGAGCCCATCTCAGCAAATTCTACTGAAAAGACTCACATTTACTCAGAAAATGTGCTGAGATAGGCTCTTCTCGCCAAACCAAAGATCCTCAAAGGTGGCGTAGTATACGCCCTCAATCGCTGACGCTCAAGTCCCGCACAACTAAAGATCCCCAAGGAGCTTGAAAAAGTTGGCTAAATCCAGCCTCGTTCAGCAAATGAGACACAACATTGCCGACCAATAACCAGATGATCCAACACTTGTACACCAACCAAATTGCAGGCATCAATGACTTTGTCTGTAACAATTTTATCCGCCAGGCTAGGCTCCGCATGACCTGATGGGTGATTATGCGCCAAAATAATAGATGAAGCATTTACCTTTATCGCCGATCTGACAATTTCACGAGGATGAACTTCAACTTTATTGATTGTGCCTTTAAACATCTCCTCATGACAGATGACCTTATTTTGATTATTGAGAAACAACACAACAAATACTTCCCTGTCACGCCCTGATAACAAGTTTTGCAAATACTCTTGAGTCACACTTGGGCTGCTCATAATATCTTCATGAACGAACTGACTGGAGAAAAAACGCTTTGCCAATTCTGCAATAGCTTGCAATTGTGCATATTTGGCTAATCCCATCCCTTTATGAGAACAAAAAGTGTCATAATCAGCAGAGAGTAAATGGTACAGAGACCCAAATTCTTTCAGCAAAAATTCAGCCATCCGTAAAACCGGAAGCCCTCTGGTCCCGGTACGCAGAAAAATAGCCAGTAGCTCCGCATCCGTTAGAGAAACTGAACCATATGCCAGTAATTTTTCTCTGGGCGCTAAATTTGAATATATTTCTTCTGTATTTTCAGCAATGCCAACTTCCATATATTCATCTCCCTGCCCCTGTTTCATCTGATACAAACAGTATTCCATGCCTTAACAATAAGGACGAACATCATATTCATAAGCTGCGTAGCCGCTCGCAAACTTACCCTTTTTCACTATCAAAGTTCAGACTATCCTCAACTCTGTAATCTCTTGTGATAAAATCCAGAACCCTTGCAACTTAATATTCGGACAACCACGATGGCAGGACTTTCCGGCAAACAGATTGTACTCGGTATTAGCGGAGGGATCGCCGCTTACAAAACACCCGAACTGGTACGCCGCCTGCGTGATCGCGGCGCACAGGTACGTGTAGTGATGACACCGGCAGCAGAAGCGTTTATTACGCCACTGACGTTGCAGGCAGTTTCCGGTTACCCCGTCTCCGACGACCTGTTAGATCTGGCAGCGGAAGCTGCTATGGGGCATATAGAACTTGGCAAATGGGCTGATCTCATTATTCTCGCCCCAGCTACGGCTGATTTACTGGCTCGTCTGGTAGTTGGTATGGCAAATGATCTGGTGACAACTGTCTGTCTGGCTTCCCCGGCACCCATTGCCGTGTTACCTGCAATGAATCAACAAATGTTTTGTGCTCAAGCAACACAACATAATCTTAAGGTTCTTGAAGAGCGAGGGGTTTTCCTGTGGGGTCCGGACAGTGGCAATCAGGCTTGTGGTGACGTTGGCCCCGGTAGAATGTTGAATCCAATAGCAATTGTTGAACTGGTAGAACAACATTTTCAAACAAGCCACGACTTAGCTCACCTAAAACTTGCTATTACCGCCGGACCAACCCGTGAAGCACTGGATCCTATCCGTTTTATCAGCAATCACAGCTCCGGCAAAATGGGGTTTGCCATCGCCCAAGCCGCAGCGGCACGTGGCGCAGAAGTTACCCTTATCACAGGCCCCGTTAATTTACCGACCCCACCGGGTATCAAACGAATCGACGTAACCAGCGCCTTGGAAATGAATGAACAAGTACAGGCAGTAGCTGGTTCACAGGACATTTTTATTGGTTGTGCTGCGGTTGCAGATTACCGCGCTAAACAAATTGCCCCAGAAAAAATTAAAAAACAGGGTGAAGAAATTACTTTTACTCTGATTAAAAACCCGGACATTGTTGCCAATGTAGCCACAATGCAAGAAAATCGCCCTTTTGTTGTTGGATTTGCGGCTGAAACCCAGAATGTGGAAGAATATGCACGTAAAAAACTGGACCAAAAACATTTGGATCTGATTTGTGCGAATGATGTATCCCTTACTGGTCACGGCTTTAACAGTGATACTAATGCACTACATTTGTTCTGGCATGAGGGGGATATCCGCTTACCTCATAGTAATAAGTTATTACTCAGCCACCATTTATTAGATGAGATAGTCAGACGCTATGATGAAAAAAATCGACGTTAAAATCCTTGATCCACGTATCGGGCAGGAATTTCCTCTGCCAACTTACGCGACTCCCGGCTCCGCAGGTTTAGATTTGCGGGCTTGCCTCGATAACGCGGTCGAACTGGCTCCAGGACAAACTGAACTTCTTCCGACCGGGCTTGCTATTCATATTGGCGATGAGCAACTGGCAGCGGTTATTCTGCCCCGTTCAGGCCTTGGACATAAACATGGCGTCGTTCTGGGTAATCTGGTTGGTTTGATTGATTCTGATTACCAAGGTCAGCTGATGGTTTCGGTCTGGAACCGTGGTGATAAAACTTTCACTATCGAGCCAGGCGAACGTATCGCTCAGATGGTTTTTGTACCCGTCGTTCAGGCTGAATTCAATCTGGTGGAAGATTTTGAAACCAGCGAAAGAGGCAACGGTGGTTTTGGTCATTCCGGTCGCCAATAAATCTCTGTAAAACCTAATATCATTAACCAATTATCATATTCTTTGCTCAAAATACCCTTGGGCAAAGAATTGCTGATTTGTTTATTTTACTGTTCTTAGCAGAGGTCTTGTCAGACATGGCAGAAAACGAAAATACGAAGAAAAGAAACAGGCGCGAGGAGATTTTGCAGGCCCTTGCGCATATGTTGCAATCCAGTGATGGCAGCCAGCGGATAACTACCGCTAAACTGGCCGCCAACGTAGGCGTTTCCGAAGCTGCACTGTACCGGCATTTTCCCAGTAAAACCCGGATGTTTGACAGCTTGATTGAGTTTATTGAAGACACATTAATTTCACGAATTAACCTGATTCTGCAAGACGAAAAAGACACCATTACTCGTATCCGCCTGATATTGGTTCTAATTCTGTGCTTCTCAGAAAAAAATCCAGGTCTGACCCGTATCATGACAGGCCATGCTCTGATGTTTGAGCAAAATCGGCTGCAAGGGCGCATAAATCAATTATTTGAACGAATTGAAGTACAGATCCGTCAAGTTTTGAAAGAGAAAAAATTACGTGATGGGCAAGGTTTCAGTTATGATGAGTCGTTATTAGCTTCTCAATTACTGGCGTTTTGTGAAGGAATGCTATCACGCTTTGTTCGCTCAGAATTCCACTATCGTCCAACACAGGAATTTGAAGCACGCTGGCCATTGTTATTAGCTCAGTTACAATAAGCTATTCTACTACTCACCCCGCCCGTTATTGGGCGAGGGCTTTTTTTAAAGCTTATCTATTAGATACCGTACTGCTCACGATATGCCTTCACTGCATCCAGGTGATCTTTCATCTCTGGCTGGCTATCTAAATAACTAATCAAATCATTCAGGGTAATAATGGAAAACACATTGCAACCATAATCTCTCTCAATTTCCTGAATTGCTGAGATTTCACCCTTCCCTCGTTCCTGGCGATCAAGACAAATCATCACACCGGCAAGAGTCGCATTATGCTGCTTGATAATTTCCATGGATTCACGGATAGCTGTGCCTGCGGTAATAACATCATCAACCAGAACAACATTTCCTTTAAGTGGACTACCGACCAAAGTGCCACCTTCACCATGATTTTTAGCTTCCTTGCGATTAAAACAATATGGCATATCAATATCATGATGATCTGCCAATGCAACCGCCGTTGTTGTTGCGATTGGAATCCCCTTATAAGCTGGTCCGAACAACAAATCACACTGAGTACCGCTATCCAACAATGCTGCCGCATAAAAACGCCCGATTAACGCCAAATCACGCCCGGTATTAAACAGCCCGGCATTAAAAAAATACGGGCTTTTACGTCCTGATTTCAGGGTAAATTCCCCAAACTTCAGTACCTGTTTTTTTAGCGCAAGCTCAATAAATTCGCGCTGATAGGCTTTCATTGGTGCTTTTCCTCTTATTTAGTTTGGTTATCCGCTACACGACAGACACAAAAAAGGCGACTATTACGTCGCCTGATCAACTTATTGTTTCAACGCATTTCTCTGCGCTTCAAAAATGTCCTCTAATCCCCCCTTGGCAAGGGACAACAAGGACAACAACTCATCATGACTAAACGGCTCGCCTTCCGCGGTGCCTTGCACTTCAATCATCCGGCCATCTTCCATCATCACGACGTTCATATCAGTTTCTGCTGCTGAATCTTCAACATATTCCAGATCGCAACGGCCTTCACCACCCACAATACCGACAGAGACCGCAGCAACCATTGATTTCAGAGGACTTTCTTTTAGCTTACCCGCTGCAATTATTTTATTCAGCGCATCAACCAGCGCTACACAAGCGCCCGTTATAGCAGCTGTACGGGTACCGCCATCAGCCTGAATCACATCACAATCCAGGGTAATGGTGTATTCACCCAGTTTTTTCAGATCAACAGCGGCACGCAGCGAACGGGCGATTAAACGCTGGATTTCCATAGTACGCCCCCCCTGTTTTCCTCTGGCTGCTTCACGGGCATTTCGGGTATGAGTAGAGCGCGGCAACATGCCATATTCAGCCGTAACCCAACCTTGTCCCTGGCCTTTCAGGAAACGGGGAACCCCTTCTTCAACGGATGCATTACATAACACTTTGGTATCCCCAAACTCCACCAGAACCGAACCTTCCGCATGCTTAGTGTAATTACGGGTTATAGTGATAGGGCGCACTTGCTCTGCCGCTCTTCCTGCTGGGCGCATAGTGTTATCTCCGTTGTTAAATCATTATTGGGGGCGCATTATACGGCCTAACAGGGCTAATGCCTATCCTGCATCTACAACGAGCGTTATAATCCCTTAATCTTTTATTTAAATGGGAACGAATCATGATTCGTAGTATGACTGCTTTTGCACGGCGAGATATCAAAAGTGAATGGGGCAATGCAGCTTGGGAATTGCGCTCCGTTAATCAGCGTTATTTAGAGACTTATATCCGCCTGCCAGAACAATTCAGAAGCTTGGAACCAGTGATCCGTGAACGCATTCGTTCCCGTCTGACTCGCGGAAAAGTTGAGTGCAACCTGCGTTTCGAGCTGGATTCACGCACTCAAGGCGAACTCATTCTAAATGAAACTTTAGCGAAACAGCTGGTAAATGCGGCGAATTGGGTTAAACAACAGAGTAATGAAGGCAAAATCAATCCTGTCGATATCCTCCGCTGGCCAGGTGTCATGGCCGCGGAAGAGCAGGATTTGGATGCTATCAGTACCCAACTGCTGGAAGAACTGGAGAAAACACTGGATGCTTTTATTCAAAGCCGTGAAACCGAAGGTACTGCACTTAAGACCATGATTGAACAGCGTCTGGACGCTGTCACCGAAGAAGTCAGTAAAGTTCGCCAGCAAATGCCTGAAATCATGCAATGGCAGCGGGAACGCCTGCAAACTAAACTGGAAGAAGCTCAGGTACAGCTCGAAAATAACCGTCTTGAGCAAGAATTAGTTTTGTTGGCTCAACGCCTTGATGTGGCGGAAGAATTAGATCGCCTCGACGCCCATGTTAAAGAAACCCACAATATTCTGAAGAAAAAAGAGGCCGTCGGCCGTCGTCTGGATTTTATGATGCAGGAATTTAACCGCGAGTCTAATACTCTGGCATCTAAATCTATTAATGCCGATATCACCAATTCCGCTATTGAATTGAAGGTGCTGATTGAACAGATGCGGGAGCAGATTCAAAATATTGAGTGACGTTTCATAGCATATCAGAACAAATCATAAAGCCAGTATATACTTTGTTATAGCTGGCTTTTTAACTATCAGAGCATTGCATAGCGAATCACAGTAGCGCATGATTAGCGTGTACCAATTGGGTGTACCACCAGCGATCACAAAACCCATTTAGTGGTACACGGCTATTTTTTACATTGGAGATTGCACAATGCCTAAAATCACAGATAAAGAGATCAGGGCATGGATAAAATCCGGCGAAAGGTTCGAGGGAAGAGCGGACGGCAACGGGCTATATCTATGCTATAGAAAAACCTTTAAACACCCTATATGGCGTTTTAGGTATAAGTTCGCAGGAACACCCAGAGTGATGATCCTAGGCTCATACATTGACCTATCACTATCAAAGGCAAGGGAGTTAACCAGAGAGCTATCAGCCCGTGTTGCTTTGGGCTATGACGTTGCTGGCGAAAAACAGGAACGCAAAGCCGAAGCACTGGCAAAGATTGAAGCTGAGAAGAACGCTATCAAGGTATCAGACCTAGCGGCTGAATATTTTGAACGCCAGATACTCCCACGCTGGAAACACCCTGACATACTCCGCAGAAGAATAGACAAAGACATTAATCCTCGCATTGGTCATATGAAGCTGGAGGACGTGAAACCTCGCCATATTGATGAAATGCTCAAGAGCATAGTAGACAGAGGCGCACCAACTATGGCGACCGATGTTTTACGGTGGCTAAGGCGCATGTTCGACTATGCCATTAAGCGGCAGATGATAGAGATTAACCCGTGTTCAGCTTTCGAGGTTGCGGACGCTGGCGGGAAAGAAGTATCACGCGATAGATGGCTAACCAGAGAAGAATTAATCATTGTGCTGAGGACGTTTAGAACGTCTACTATCAGCCGTCAGAATGAAATCAGCTTTAAAATACTCCTTGCCCTATGTTTGCGGAAAATGGAACTATGCGGCGCACGATGGCAAGAATTCAACTTTAAAAAGGCGGTATGGCACTTTCCAGCAGAGCGTAGCAAAAACGGTGATGCGGTAGATATTCCACTGTGCCCACAGGTTATAGAGTGGTTTATGGAATTAAAGCCAATGGCTTGTGGTAGTCAGTACGTGTTGCCAGCAAGAAAAATGCAACATCGTATGATCCCACATATTCAGGAAACTACCCTATCCGTTGCGCTTGCCAAAGTAAGACGGGCAATACCTGTTGATATGCCTAATTTCACTATTCACGACTTTAGACGAACTGCCAGAACTCACTTAGCCGTGTTAGGTGTTGATCCCTTTGTGGCTGAACGTTGCCTAAATCACCGTATAAAAGGCGTTGAGGGTATCTATAACAGGCATGATTATTTCGACGAGCGTAAAGCCGCATTAACTCAATGGTGTGATTTGCTGATAGCACTGGAGAAAGGTGAAGATTACAACGTGATCCCGCTGGGTACGCGAAAAGCAAAATAACCGAATTATCCGTATCTAGCCCGACGGGGCGAAAAGTGAGGAAGCCTTACTCACCTGATACGGTAATCCTTAAGGCGCGTAAAAGGTGACGTGATGAGTAGTAAAAGTGTAAAAAGACAAGCGAATAACGATAATGTGTGGAAGGCGAATGGATTACCTGAAATGGAATACTGTAGTTTAACAAGAGCCTCAGAGTTACTTGGCTGCAAAATAAATGACCTACTCCATTTTGCAGAGGAGGAGAAAATACAATTATGTGTAAAGCTATGTCACTATGAGGCAACGCTATTTACACCATTTACTTACAAAAACATAGATGATTGGGAAAATTTTTGCGCGGAAAATTACCATATATCTATGATGAGAAGCTTTACGACAAGAGAGGGCAGCGTCAGCCGATTTACACCCAAATTTCACATCACTAGAGATCAAAATACAGGTGAATCTATAAATGAGTCGCAATATGAATACAAAGAACACAGAGAATTACGACACCCTATTGTTTATCTATCTGGTTTATGGGCTATCTTTAGCAGCTTCGCTCAAGATATTTTTATCACACTAAATGCAAATGGATGTATAGAGTTAAGCGCCTTAGGTTTTTTGCTTGTCGAGGCTGACTATGAGTTTCTACCGGGTAAAGATGATATTTATACAGCTTGCCCGTTAACATCTCACTTATACGAAAATATGGAGCTTATCGAAGACAGGGTAAAACCTATAGTCACTTTAACACCTGCCGACCTATATATAACAAAAACACAAATAAATAAAATTTATGGGAGCATAGGCGGTGAGATCCCAAGATCAAAAATGCCGGAGAATGAACAACCTCACGTGATTCAAAAGCATCACACACAAATAAAAGATGAATTAACACTTAGAAATATTATTAGTGACTATTTGAAAGATATGGGATGTAAGAATGAGTAGCTTTTAATTGGTGCTTGATACATCGAACATATGTTTGATACTTCATCCCTGTTTCTTTATCCAGTTATTTGAACTTAAATATGCCTAGTGACCAACAGAACGGAGCTAGGCAAATCATGGAATACCAGCGCAAACGCAATCCACGTACTAAAAGCAATACCCCATACCCTACCAGTGGCAATGCTCGCAAACGCCACACAGCCGACTTTTTAGGCATATCGGACGCAACTCTCAACCGTTGGGTTAAAGTCGGAAAACTGCCATTACCCTTTGAGCTTGAGGAGGGTTTTTCTGTCTTTGACGCAGCGGAGATCCGTGCATGGGTTGAATCTAAAAAAGCACAACGAGAGGTGGCATAAGATGAAAAAAAACCGCCCTTGTGGTGGCGGCTTAAATATTTCAGATATTGAAAATTGCCCCACCATTATAACCAAACGGACACCAAAGAAACAGCGCAGCTTTATTTATA
Organism: Photorhabdus temperata; assembly: GCF_025384845.1. Lineage (NCBI taxonomy): Bacteria > Pseudomonadati > Pseudomonadota > Gammaproteobacteria > Enterobacterales > Morganellaceae > Photorhabdus > Photorhabdus temperata. The sequence continues at coordinate 88,965 of NZ_JAJAFX010000010.1, forward strand.
TTGCAAGCACAGGTGTTAATGGGTTTACCGAAAATGACAGCTTGAAATATTGCCGCTTATCTTCTTTCCGTAACTACGCTTCTGAATTAGAGAGAACGTTAAAGATTACCTTAGAGCGTATAGATGAACCGAATCCTGATGGCATTGGCAGCCATTACCGCTATCGCATTCGCAGTCAACAGGACGCACAGAAGATTGTCAGTCTTATTAATAAACGCGCTCAAGCTGGTGGATATGAGGGCATACCTGAATCACAAGCTGAATTAATTTTGTCGCCGTACCCTACCGAATAACGGAGTAATAAACATGACATCTAAAAATGTGGCCTTAACTGGTCAGGGACTTGCTCACGCTGAAAACAGCCAGAATGATATTTTAAATATCCGCAAAGCAGTTATTTCAGGTGACTGGTCATCGATTAACAAAGGTATTTCTACACTGACTGACTTGGGTTTACGCCATAACGGACAGGGGCTTGTTTGGCTTAATTCTGGTGTATCGGTTCATGATGCAGAAAGTGATACTGGCTTGACAGGCAAGGATAAGCAATCCCATGAGTATCATTCAGAGGTGTACTCAGTTAACCATTTGAATAGTGGTAACTATTATGGCTTTGTCCAGCTAAAAGATATTGATAGCTATGCCCTGAATATCATCACTTCAATCAGTTCTGAATATCACACCCGTAAAAATGGCGCACCTTTAGCGACGTTCGCACTACTGATTGACCAGAAGCAACGGAAACAGGCCGTGGATAACTGGATTTTATACCGCAATCCGAACCAGCCAGATAAGTACACCATTCTCAATAAACAGCATCATCATGAACTGGCAAAGTGCTATCAGGCGAAAGGCTGGAGACGTGAGCCGTTGGAATATTTAAGCCAGTTAATCCGTAATGATGCTGAGTTCAGCAAGCTTATGCGTCGGTTGGGTTATGTTCCCGTTCGCACAAGAAAACTAACCGGAAAACGTGAGAGATTTTGGTTATACAGAAAAACAGGAAATGATAAGGGGGTTGGGACAAAAGAAATAAATAAAATCAATAGGTTTACTCCATTTGTCCAGTATGCAAAACGACCAGTGAGAGCCTTCGAGCGTATTGCTGTGGATGGTCAGTGGCTCTACGTCTATGCAGATCACGTTCGCCTTCTGACAAAGAAACGCCACCGTGTTGAGGGTGTTCGGGTTCAGGGTTATACGGCTCAGGGTGTAGAGCTACGAGAGGTGGTGTGATGGTCATTATGTCTGGTGACTCCTTGAGGTTAAGGAGTCCTGTCGCCGTAGTCCTCAGTTTGGGAGGGTCCCTGATAATTTCGGGGTGGCTACCTAACCCATTGAAATATAGTCACACGGCATATTTGCAGTCTGGTCATAATCTTCGCGTATCATTTAGCGACGCGGTTAATTTGCAGTCATCATTGAGTGGAGCACAAAAAGAAAAGGATAGCACGGCGAATGCTACCCTTTGGCGTAAAACACATTTGCTTTACAGGCTAAATCAATTAGTTATACGTAATCCAAATTTGGATTACGAGGAATTACAAACAATTAAAAACTACAAATCTTTAAGAGGGTTAGTTAATTATTGCTCAGATGATGCTTTGGCTTTGCGTTGCTGGAGTTCTTCTTGTGCAACACTGATAAGTAATCTTATTTCTTCATTGGCTTTTGTACCGATTTCTTCGATACGGGCAAGGGCATCAAGGGATGAAAGTAGTGGATCTTTACAGTCGCCCTCACTTTGGCGGCGAACTATTTCTCCGCGCATCGCAGTAATAATAAACCCAGCATTGCTTTCATTGCCTTGCTTTACTGCTTCCATTCCCTCCATTACATCATGCGGTACACGGACAGTAGTTAACTGTGACTTTGCATTTTTATTTGGTGTTGGCATTAATAAAACTCCTCACAATAGGTGTGTTTCATTATACACAAAAAAGAAATACAAAAAAGCCTTGACGTGTGTTTCTTGTGAATGCAATGTGAAACACACCTTGAGAGTTCAAGGTATACAAACAGCGAAGCCCAGTAGTGCACGAACACTAACTGGGCCTCTAACCAAAAACGTAAAGGAGTCTTACGCTATGGATACACCACAGCATAACCAAACTCGCCTTAAATTTACATTCCTAATTGCATCCGGCAATCAACGTCTGGTGGATATTCACCCTGTACGCCTTATCACGGTACTGGCAGACAGTGAAGGTGAAGCTCGTCTACTGGCTGGCATCTCTTCCCTGATATTCGTTTCTCGTCAGGAGGTGAACCATGCGTAATCCTGCCTCCCACGACTATTACACCCACAAGAACGGGGAAACCGTTCAAGTATTGTCGGTGGCCTTTAACCGCGTGACCTTTGTCCGTGATGGTTATCACACCCCGTGCATCATGCCAGTAAGCCGTTTCACTAAAGAATACACCTACGCAGGGAGAGCCTGATTATGTCTGATATCTATAACCACTTGGTACGCACCAGCTTTAACGATATGAGCACTGAGGAACTCAAAGATTTGCGTATGAATTCCGAAGCGGCATTCAGTGGTGTAATGGCTGCACTGTCCTCAATAGGCGAATTGGGATTCTGGGCAGGGGATAATGAAAGCTATGCAGATTGTCAGGCAAGGGAGGATTTACGCCGTATCGGTGAAGCCCTGATGTATTTACCCCGAATTGCCGAAGCCCTCAACGACACAGCACAACATGCTCGGTTTGAAATCTATCACCGTGAGGGATTCCCCAAATGGTAAATCATATTGATATCCGTTCAGTGAAAACAGCGGCGAAGGATCACTGGCAAGGTTTGCTGGCTGCCTGTGGTGTTGAGGTTCCTGCAAAGGGTAAGCATGGTGCTTGCCCGATATGCGGGGGTACTGACCGCTTTCACTTTATTGACGACCACGGTCACGGTGACTGGCATTGCCGCCAGTGTGATAACCCGAGTTTTGGGGATGGACTGGATTTGTTGGTAAGAGCCAAGGGGATCACCATTATTGAGGCGGCTAAAGTCGTTGCTGATGCACTGGAGTTACCTTTGCCAGAACCCAAGCCAGCCAGAAAGGAGGCTCCCAAATCGGAGGCTCAACCAATCACCGAGAAAGTTAATAAGTTGATAGCTCAATCTACTGCCGGGCAATCCGACTATCTGACTAAAAAGGGGCTGCAATGCCCCAATCAGAGGTTACTGAAAGATGGCTCTTTGTTGCTGCTCACTCAGTCACTGGACGGCACAATCACCGGTGCTCAAATCATCAAACCGAACGGTGAAAAGCACCTCGTCTCTGGTACGCAGAAAAAGGGGAGTTTTATCCCCTTATCAGCGATAACCGGAACACCAGATACGTTCATCATTACAGAAGGCTATGCAACGGCGTTAACGGTCAGCCTAGTTACATGATGGCGTGGTGTTGGCTGCGATTGATGAAGGGAATTTATTCGCTGTTGCCGGGCACGTCAGGGAACGGTGGCCAGACGCGAAAATCATTCTGGCGGCTGATAATGACTGGCATGAGAAAGGCGAACTGGACAACAACGGCAAGCCGAAGAAGAACGTTGGCAGGATTGCGGCAGAAAAGGCAGCCAAAGCGATTAACGGCTGGATGACATTACCGCCAACAGAGCACAAGGCTGACTGGGACGATTATCACCAGCAGCATGGTATTGAGGCAGCAAGGCAAGCGTTTAACGAGGAACTATATTTAGTCGAGGAAACAAAGAGCATGAATAAAGCTGTAGTGATTCCTATCGAGAAAGGAAAACGGAAGAAGAACGAAGATCTAAAGCCTTTTTTTGATAAGCGATATGGCGGCTTGTATTACATTGAGCGCAAGCAAAACAACAGCACAGGCGAGATTGACGAACAAGAGACATGGGTTGCTGATGAAATGGAAACCGTGGGTATTGGTAGTGATGGTAAAGAAGGTCATTTAGTTATTCAGATGAAGCAGGAGGGTAGCGGTAAAACGATTTTTGAAGCTATTCCTCGCCGTGAAATAGGTTCACTTCAAGGATGGGGGCGCTTGCGATCCCGTGGGGTAAATATCACGACTAAACGCGGTCATTTGGACTCACTAGCTTTATATCTTCAACGCAAAGGAACACGTGAAGAATGGACTATCACCCATACGGCAGGCTGGCATGATGGCGCTTATGTCATGCCGGATGGTCACATCATTGGAACACCTACACGCCCTGTTGCGTTTTGTGGTGGTACATCGGCAGTAGCGGGCTATGTTGTGAGAGGAACGGTCGAAAGTTGGCGTAAAAATGTAGCCAGTTTAATGACTGGAAACCAATCGATGATCTTAGGGGGATTGGTAGCATTAGCCGCACCGCTTAACTCATTGGCTGGCGGTAGTTCCTTTGGTATTCACTTATTTGCACAATCCTCAGCAGGAAAAACAACAACCGTTGAAGCAGCCTCCAGCATTTACGGTGTACCAGATGACCTCAAATTAACATGGGATGCAACCAAATACGGGCTAACTATCGAGGCTGCATCACGTAATGACGGTTTTATGCCCATTGATGAAATCGGACAGGGTAACGATGTTAAACACGTTGCAGGTAGCGCATACAGCCTGTTTAACGGCACAGGACGTATACAGGGCAATAAAGACGGTGGCAACCGTGCAGTTCTAAGATGGGCAATTGTCGCCTTGTCTACAGGTGAAGAAGACTTCGAAACCTATCTGATCCGTAATGGTGTAACACCAAAAGCAGGTCAATTAGTCCGCTTGGTCAGTGTACCGTTTGCCGATACCGTAGAATTCCACAGTCTTGATGATGGCGATTTGCACTCAAGAGCCATTAAACGTGCGTCAACTCAGCATTGCGGGGCAGCAGGTAGGGCATGGATAGAAATTCTCGCGGCAAAACAAGATGAAGCCAGCCAGAAGGTAACCCAAAAAGAAAAGGAATGGTTAGAAAGCTTGCCTGATAACGCATCGCCACAAGTAAAACGAGTTGCTACACGATTCGCTATACTGGATGCCACCGCCGAACTATCAGCATCTATCACAGGATGGGATACAGCAGAATGTAACCGTTTTGTTCGTGACAGCTTCAATGAATGGATGGAGAACTACGGGATAGGCAACCGAGAGAAATATCAGGTTGTGAAACGGGCGCGTGACTTTATTCAACGCTATGGCCTAAATCGCTTCCAGCCTTATACCTACGGAAAACGTAATGGTGAGCTAGACCGAACACATGCAGGCAGGATCACAAACCTTGCGGGCTACCTTGTCTCTGGCAGACGAGAAGATGGAAAAGACGAATATCATATTATCCCGTCAGTATTCGAAGATGAAATACTCGCTGGGGTTCAAAAGAAATTGGGCGCTGAGGCACTAGAAGAAGCCGGGATTTTAATTAGACCTGAATCGGGTCGGGTAGACGGTAAAACTATCAGCATTAATGGCAGCCAACAGCGATTTGTTGTGCTCATTGATAACGAGGAAGATTAGCCAGTCAAAATAGAAACCCCCTTAATAAGTCAAAAATATTGGGATAAGTGGGATAACGGGATAACGGGATAACGGGATAACGGGATAACGGGATAACGGGATAACGGGATAACGGGATAAGTAATAAAAAAGATATAATTATTAATATCTTATTGTATCAGTATGTATCCCAAGTTACCCCAAATAAAATGATAATGAGTTGTTATTGGCACTAATCAAGAATCGAAGTTATCCCAAAAATCAAAATCATGGGATAAGTTTTTAGGGTGTCTGGGATAAGTTAACGTGATGATATAAAACAAGAAATTTAATCTTATCCCGTTATCCCAAGAAAAAACCGATTTCCCTATATATGAGAGATACAAAATGAGAGATAAATTAAATATCAAAAGTATTTCACCCGCAGCTGCTGGATGGTGGGCTAAGTTTACCGAGAATAATGCGACGGGAACAAAATGGTATTCGCCCGTAGCGGCATGGGCGTTATGTGATGTCAAATATGAGAAACAAGAAAGGATATGCACGCAAATATTACCCGTTTTAACAACAGAGTTTGGCATGGAACCCTTGCACCCTAGTGATGGCTCTTGTGAATTACTCTATCTACCCGAAGATAAGTTTATACGTTCTGATGAGCCTTATTGTTATTCATGGCACATGATGAGTTAGCGATGAATATTCGCGGAATAGCCGAGGCATTAGAAACGTTCCAAGTCACAATATTTAGAGAAGTAGAATAACGCCAATTACCCAACAAGATATTTGACGGTATTATCGGCATCTCTCACTACATAAAGAGCCGCTGATAAATTGGCGGCTTCTGAAAATCAATATAAGCAGCAAAAAAGTATTAACTGACGATTACTCACCGAGTCTGTAACCATGAACAAAAGATCTATATTGACCCTAAAACGTAAGACCCTGCCACCCGCAAGCGAAGCACCAAAAGTTGCAGCCTCTAAAATGGCACAGAACGCACCAGAACAGCCGAAGAAGACAAACAAGGCTGACATTCACGCTAAACGCAAACAGCATCGTATAGACCGGATAGCAAAGCATTGGGCGCTATTCAGTGAGCCAGAGGTCAGGCCTCTGATGATTGATATTGATCAGCAGATGATGACTGATGTTATAGCGCGAGGGCTGGACGTGGCAGAATCCCATATCAAGCAGGGCATACATTCTTACGTTAACCGCAGAGCGTACCTGAAAGCCCTTATCTTGGGCGGCAGTCGATTTGATATGAACGGACAGCCTGACGGTGAAGTGACACCGGAACAGCAGGAAGCCGCTGAACAAAAGCTGAAAGGCTGGCAGCAGACAAAACCGCAGTAATTCCACTCCCGCCAACGCATAAGCCGAGGCGGTAAACTATGATGATTGAGTGACCAGTACGCGCAAGGGGAAATTATGCACCAGAGCACGAAGAAACAGACCAACCGCTATTTTAATGGCACACCGACAATACGCCTGATAGTGACCTGCGAACAATCGGTTATTGATGCGGCAGACAAGCATATCAAAGGTAACAGGTTAACACGGGGCAACCGTGCCGAGTTTGTCAGACAGGCGATTATAGAGAAGCTACAGCGTGAACGTTGATGATTAAAGGACATGTCAGGGAATGATGATTTATGTACATCGTAGGCCAGTTTTTTTGAGTCCGTAAAAAGGCGTGTTGCGACAGCCATTTAATCTTAACATTTCTTAACTCTTTGATGATTTTTAGAGTCCATAAAAAGAGCCTGAATTGAGTTTTGTCAGCCCATAAAAAAGAGCAGAATCTTAACATTTTCTAACATTTTTCTGGTGGATGAATCTTGAGTTTTCTTAAGGGAATGGTAACAATTGATAACGTTCAGATGATAAGTTTTGATAAGGTTGATGTTAACAATTGTAAACATTATTCGACTATTAGCCTAATTTCCCAGCAATATCTTTGTGACGCTTCCACGCTGAATAGATATCTTTATCCCATGCTTTACCGGCTTTAGTCTGATAACCCGCCTCATTAATCCGTTCAGCGATAACACGACCGTTATCAATGCCCTCAGAAAGCACCTGATTCACCACAGCAACAATAGCCGGTTTATTGTAGGCATGAGGTGGAATATCAGCCTTGCCCACAATCAGGGAAGCCGCAGCCGATTCTAACCGTTCTACCAGCGATAGCATACGAGAGTCGAGATTGCTCTCTGGACGGTTTAACTTTTCTTTGATAGCTGAGACTATCCACGATGTTTTATCGCTGCCAGAAGTTGCTACAGCGTCATTAAACAGGGCTTGAAGTTCAGCAGGGAGTCGAAAGGCAATGAGATTAGACTTACTCATGACAATAATCCTTATTTTAATTAAATAGATGCTTATTATATCAGCGTATGACCGTGTTATACGGATTAGATTTTGTTGTCAAAACTTGACATGAGAACCTGATAAAACCTGACTTTTATCTGACCTTTTTCACTACCTCAAACTTAGTTAGTGGCTTGATATCACTGGCTTTGAATATAACTCACTTTGTGACTTGATGATGGCGGTACGCAAGCAGGTACGCGGCGAAACGGCATTTATAATGCGTACTGTACAGGCAAGGTATAGTGATAATCACAACACCTTAAGGGAGAGCCATGTTAAACCAAAAGACGACAGAAGCCGTTATGATGGAATAAGCCCTTTAGCGGGTTCACTGGGCGAAAATTCGGCTGATTGACAGGCCAAAGTGAGGATCTTGACTACAGGTTAATACGTTAAACGTACAAAGCTGTTTTAACCTACCTGACGAGGAAGAGTCTCTCAAATCGGTGACTCAATCCCTGCATTAGTTTTCCCCGAATAAAGGGTTAAATGAGTACACTGCTGCGATTTCAAATGACGGCAGTGAACCAAGCTGATCGCTATATCACGCTTCCGTTTGAAACGGAAGAGTACCTGCACCATGCAGGAGATACTCTCAAGGGGTTAAAAGGTGAGAAATCCCGCCTTTATCTCATAGTTTTATCAGTGGGATATGGATTTTATTAATTTCCAAACAGCCATTCCGTGCCATCCTAATCAGAAGTTCTCTCCAGTATTGATGAACCTTTTTATTGATGTTCACAGGCGGAGAAGTAGCCCGCCTTCATGTTATTTAGCAATGTTTATTGTTGATTAAATGAGGGATTAAGTATGAGTAATGAATATAACAAGCCTGATGTACCAGTCTCAGAAGATGGTGATTTTGTTGTCGTTCCAACCCCTAAATATGTCAAAAAAACTATTGAAGAGCACGCCCTAAGCCGCAACCATCCAAATGCAACACTGCAAGATAAGGGATTTGTTGTCTTGAGCAATGATGTCGGTAGTAATAGCGAAACTATGGCAGCAACGCCAAAGGCAGTGAAAGCAGCATATGATTTAGCCAGTACCGCTAACCAAAACGCCACAAAACCTCAAACTAAAGGCTCTATAAAATCAGTCATTGGATCTTGGAATGTGAATTCAACCATTTCTATTCCTGCTGATTTACGTGGACAAGTAATCACTTTTGTCAGATTGAGCGGATTAAATGCACGGCATCAAGCACTACCAGTTCCTCTTGTTGATGGTATAACTGAACAAAGACTAGCTGGTCCTGATAATAACTGGGTGTGGTTAGAATTCCAATTCTCTGACAATTCGACACATATTACTGTAATACATGGCAATGGTGCTAATTTTATTCAGATTTTTTATCGAGAATAACGAAAATACGCACCAACCTTCAGGGGCACACCGCCCCTGTTCTCACCCCCACCTATCCAGACAATTCAACACCTGCCTCCCCCAGCCCCACATTCCACATTGAATCTTCCAACATCAGCCTACAATTACCCCAATCCACCCAACTACCCGCTAATCTCACCTATTGGCTATTTATTGACGGCTGACGTGGCGCTATGCTCCTGCTGAGGATCAGACGCCAATACCTGTTTCTGGTCCCAGATAGAATCCTCCGGCATCTGGACACGGATGTCTAATCTACACCCTCCGCAAATATCACATACCCACACCATCTACAGAACGCACACCAAAATGCAAAGATTTGTCAGTATCCTGTCCTCATGTTTCCAGTATCAGAACAGGGGCTTTACCTTGTGAACAGTCAGCCCCATATTGATCACTCACTCCTTAATTTCCTTTCATCAAAGCCTCACTAAACGGCAGGTGACATAGCTCTGCCGTTCCTTGTGTGTCCACAATTTGTGTAATTTATAATATTTCACTATTTGCATCATTTATTTGATTTGTTGCATATATTGCAATAATATAGCTGTATAAATTATCAGCATTTGAGGTTGGAGATGAAAGTCGATAACAAAGCTATCTTACTGACTCGTCAGCAGATGGAGGCCTTACGCAAAATCCAGCAGGACGAGTACAGCCGCTCAGAACTCGGTATTAAGCCGACACTTCACGAAGTCGCCCGCAAGCTGGTAGATCGGGCTTTATCACAGACAGGGAGATAAATAATGGCAACTTACAGTATGTCCGATTTACTGGGATTGAGCCGATTAAAACGCAAGCTATCCCGTAAAAGCCCAACAAAGACAGCCACAGCAAAAACCAACTTTGATCACCTGTCAGCACGGGCTGATGATGATTCTGGACACTACACGACTGAGCCGGCACAGGAACTCGCTACAGATCTCATCACTGAGCAAGACAACCAGCCCGAACCCATCAAAAAGCACAGCAGAGGGCACAATGTCGCAGTATCGGAAGAGGCAGAAAAAAGCCCGGTACTGGCCGTTAAGCTATTGCGTGAAACAGACCTGTCTTCGAAGAAGATTAAGGCGAAGTTACAGAACGAACCCGAAGCCCTGTCAAAGTTCACCAGTAAGTATATGGAAGAGCATGATCCGTCATGGGAGTTTCTGGATGATGAAGATAAAGCCTTTAAAGCCATGACATTTGCGGTTAATAACGGCGATGCTAACGGCTACAACCAAGCAAGACATCATGCTGTCAACGCGCTAAAAAAGATGGAAGAGCCGATGACTAAGGACGAAGTACAGGACTTGGTAGAAAGAAACCGGCAGATGATGAATGAAAGTAACCCAGACACCGCAGACAATGTGGAAGCTCGCAAGTAGGCCGATCAGGAATATCAGAAGGCCATAGCAAAAGCGGCTGAGAAGCTGAGTGCGGCCTATGCTAAAACAGGCATCAGGCAGACGGATTACAGTCACTACTGACAGGGGGCAGTATGAAGCCTGATTTATACGACTTTAGCCACTTACGCCCTGATGCCAACCGTGCCCGTGGTTATACCGGGCGTTATGCTTCATGGCGCTCACCGGATATTCAGACAGAGCCGCAGGAAGATAACACCACTGACACACACAGCAATGCCCACTGGATAGCCCGCAGTCAGGAAGCCAAGAACAATCCTGTCTATGCGCTGCACCTTATCGACAATCACACGCCGCACCAATCCGCAATCACAATGCTTAGGGAGAGCTATCGCCATCTCAGCCGGTACACCACACGCAAGATGGAAGCGGTCTGTTCAGGTTGGGAACTGTTAGACGGGGAAGATAAGAATCTGGAAGCGTTCAACTACAGCCTGAGAACCGATGATGCCAACGGGTATCAGGCATCATTACGGGCAGCGGGTGAGAAGCTGGAGTGGTACATTGAGCCGCTGAACCGGGAAGATATCGAAAGACTGGGCAGCCATCATGCTTAAAACTTTTTGGGTCCTTCCTGGCACTTTTATAAAACGGGGGCATTGCGCGCCGTGCAGTTTCACTCACTAAAAAATTCTGAAATTTGGGTAACAGGTAACACATCGGTTTTTTCGATGTATACATATCTATTTGAAATATAAAAATTAAATTGTATTTTATCCCGTAAGAATGTGTTACCTGAATTGTTACCTTAGTGAATGGGTAACACTTCAGGTAACAACAAAGGTAACAGTCAGGTAACAACATGAATCAGTCAGATTTTGCAAAACTTCATGGCGTTAGTCGTAAAACCATTACCGTATGGAAGTCACGAGGATGGTTAGTGATGGAGGGTGACGAAATTGATGTTGATGCCTCAAATGCCAATATTGAACGGTATCGAAAATCCTCCTCGACGGCTGAAACCAAACCAAAACTTAAAAAAGTAAAAAAGCAGCAAGTTCATGAGCCAGTTGATGAATCACCAACACAAACGGCAGAAAGATTGATCTGTGAAATTGGTGCGGATATGTCGCCGCATTGCAGGAAGTTATCTATGAGGCGATGTACGAACTGAGCCTTGATGATGAGGCCGCTACGGTGTGATAAGGGCAGAGTATGCGCCAGTAAGAAACAGTCTATACACCCCACACAGCCAATGGGAGGGCTTGAAATTAAGCCGTTCCCATAAACCTCTATGCGGTTTAGCCTTGATGATATAACCCCTTGATTTTACTAATTTCCGGCACAGTGACAGAATTACGTAAAATCAATAGGTTACGATTAATATTAATGCATCTATTTGATTTTAATCATGAATCAAAAACGGGATCATCTCAAAGTGTGATATCCCACTTTGGGTATTGTGATTTCCGCAATACCTTTTACTTTTGTACATGCGGGACTTTCCCTGATGTAACTTAATGGCTACTGACTAATCTGACGGCAGAGCAAAGCCCGAATTCGGGCTTAGGTGATAACCCATTGATATTTAATCAGACGCCAGATTTGGCGTTTGCTTATATTTTGCTCATCTCAAAATCAGGGGGTGCAAAATACTAAGCACTGCCCTGATTATTTCGGGTCAGCTTGATCCCCTCGATAAAATCAGCCTGGTGATTTTATAGCTAAAATAGCATATAACTCATTGATATTTAAGCATATCCCGAATTTTGGGTCTGCTTATAATTTGAGCGCAGATAATATCGGTATGCAAAATCTAATATCCGATAATCGGACTTTGAGTGTAATTGACAGTTGGTCAGTCGCAAATGACGGTGAGCGTAAATGATATTGACTCGCAAAATTTGCACAACTCAATAAGAGGTGCGCACAAAAGAGTGAGCTAGAAACAAAGGGTTAATGCGTTTTGTCCAGACCGTTATGTCCAAGTAATACGCTGAAAAGCAATGCATTTATGGCTTTTGTCCAGCACATAAAGTAACCATTGGGATTTCCCCAACGGTTGGAATAAAGACGAATTTACGGAAGGGATGTCTCGGGGTGGTCAAAGTGACGGCCTCGGAGAAATCAATGAGTTAAGCAACTAAGGTGGAAATCACCACGGTTGCCACAGGTCATTGCTTCCGTGAGCGGTGGTACAGATATGGCGCAGTTATTTACAGTTATTTTTCGTATCTGTACCACCTTAATTTCTTGATATAAAAGTAAAATATTCCAAGTGGTACAGATGGTACAGTTATTTTGTGTTTTTTTCGCTGGAGCGTGATTTTCGAATAAATTTGCTAAATCTCTATTGTGAAAATCACAACACAGGAGAGCTTGCGTTTAAGCTGTCATAGTAAAGGCCTTATAAAACAACATGGTCAAAATCGTGACCATCTTTAAAGTGGGTATCACCATTTCGATGATACCTTTTGCTGAATGTAACTGACTCCATACGTATTACGTTCGCAGTGATTTAACTTATTGATTATTATCATGGTTGAAAAACCAGTTCATCTATAGGCGGTGGAAAATGGCACGAAGACAGAAGAAGAATACACCCTCGATAGTCGCCACGGTCACAGGAAAGATTACCGTTGCCCCCAGACGCATAAAAAGCCAGACAGGGAAAGTCATGGCAGTCGCTACTATGCAGGTACAGAGCGATAAGCGCAGTGATTATCCGCTGCGTGTCGTGGGCTTTGATGAGATGGCGCTGTCAGTGATGTTGTTACAGAAAGGTCAGGTGATCACTGTTATGGGGAGATCTTCTTACTGGCAGGGCTATCAGCTAGCTGTCTCCTCAATCACTCAACGTCGCGACCTCTATAGCTTAGAACGTTAAACGTACCAACCTACTCACTTCCGACGAAATTCGTCGTCAGTCATTAGCTCAAGGCGTTTAGTGTACTGACTTCACTTCATTGATTGTGGGGATATCAGATAACGACAAAGCAAATGATTAATAAAGTGAAAGGTAACAAAATAATGTGGAGGTTCAACTACCGAGGATTTTCCGATAGTTCGATAGCCACAGTGAGATTACGGAGAGGGTTATTCTTGGATGGCATAACAGTATTTGAATTACACTAAAGGTAAGCTATCCGTATTATCAATCTATACCACTAACAAATATGAGAGGTTCGATACATGGAGCACCACCACCAGCCATTTGAAGAAATAAAAAGAATTGATGAGTCTGGTATCGAATTCTGGTCGGCTAGAGAGCTTTCTAAGCTTCTTGAATATTCAGAGTACCGTCACTTCACACCTGTTTTAGAACGAGCTAAAGAAGCCTGCTCCCATAGCGGACACAATATTGAAGACCATTTCGAGGATGTCCTCGATATGGTCAATATTGGCTCAGGTGCACAAAGAAAATTAAAGGATGTAATACTGTCTCGCTATGCCTGCTACCTCGTTGTACAAAATGGCGATCCTAGCAAGCCAGTGATAGCGGCAGGGCAGACATATTTTGCGATTCAAACTAGACGGCAAGAGCTAGCAGATGATGCGACATTTAAAAGACTACGAGAAGATGAAAAGCGGCTATTCCTGCGCAATGAGCTAAAAGAGCATAACAAGCAGTTAGTTGAAACAGCCCAGCGAGCAGGCGTAGAAACAAATATTGATTTTGCTATTTTCCAAAATCACGGCTACCAAGGTTTATACGGTGGACTAGACCAGAAAGCAATCCACCAGCGAAAAGGCTTAAAAAAATCACAACGAATATTAGATCACATGGGGTCAACAGAACTTGCGGCTAACTTGTTTAGAGCAACGCAGGCCGAGGAAAAGCTGAGACGAGATAACGTAAAAAGTAAAACGCAAGCAAACCAGACTCATTTTGATGTTGGAAGAAAAGTAAGAGATACGATCCAAGAGTTGGGCGGAACAATGCCAGAGGATTTACCATCACCAGAGAAAAGCATCAAACAATTAGAAACGATAGCAAAGAAAAAACTCAAAAAGTAATCACATCGCTAATATGTAGCTTTCATGATTGTACACATTTCAATCATCCCAGTGGTACACCTCGTTTTACCGTGTACCCAAGGGTGTACCCCTAGAAAATATTGAATAGAGCCAACCCAGTAATGACAAGGCCTAACACCCCATACTCAATGAATGGATTCATTCCACATCACTACACGAAGCCAGTATAGATACTGTTTTTACTGGCTTTCAATTCAAATAAAAGGGTAGAAATTTGCCACTACGGTATTACCGGTAGGTTGGAATATTATCTGTCTTAACAATGGAAACACAGCTAACAACAAGATTATGCATCTAGTTGAAGAGGAAACCGTATATGAGGATTAATCCTGAGGATTTTGAGCTGCTAGTTGAGCGGGCAAATTACAAAAAAATACATAAAATTAAAGGCAATAAACCATCAGCCAATATTCAGATTCGATCATCTTGACGAAATGGCTATACTAAGGAGTTTTTAGATAACACAGAATTCTGAACACGCTCTGGATTATAGTAAAACTTTCTAGATGTCAAAATCGAGGGATTTATGCCTAACACTATGATAAATAAACTACCAGCATTTGATTTATTACTCTTGCCTCCTGTAAATGAGGCTCAGGTAGCCAGTTCAGAACTGCCTAAAATGGCTGAATCAATAGAATCATGCTTGGCAGCTTATGGTATTGAGGCCAATGTAAAACATATATCTCCGGGACCAATGTATATTCATTTTGATCTGCTTCCAGCATCCGGCATTAAAGTTTCCCAGATTGCTAATTTATCTCACGATATAACACGCTCTCTTTCTGCATCTTCTATACAAGTTGTGCCAGTCATACCGGGTACACCATATATCGGCCTGGATGTACTTAAAAATAGTCGTGATACCGTTTACCTACGTACAGTTCTGGATTGCGCTCAGTTTAGAGACGTTGATTCTCATCTAGCGATAGCTTTGGGTAAAGATATTTCTGGAAAACCCATCATCACAACTTTGACTAATATGCAGCACTTGCTAATCGGGGGAATTACAGGATCTGGTAAGTCTACGTTTATTCACTCCATGATTCTTAGCATACTATATAAAGCTACACCGGTAGACGTTCGCTTTATCATGATTGATACGAACATGTTGGAACTTTCTGTTTACAAAAAACTACCTCATTTACTGACAAGAATCATTAGCAATACAGAAGAGGCTGTTCATACGCTACATTGGTCCATCAGTGAGATGGAACGGCGTTATAAACTACTGTCAGTACTTGGCGTTCGTAGTCTGGTTGAATATAACCAGCGTGTACAGCAAGCAGCAGATCTGAGCCACCCTATCCCTAATCCTTTCTGGGTCCCTGCTGATGGGGCAAATATGACAATGTTGATGCAATTACCCAATATTGTTGTTGTGATCGATGAGTTTTCCGATTTGATACTTAAAGCAGGTAAGGAGGTAGAAACATTACTAATATCTCTCGTTCAGCAAGCTCATATTACTGGTATTCATCTAATACTTGCTACTCGATATATCTCAGTTGATATCATTACCAATCTGATTAAAAGTAATATCCCTACACGAATTGCTTTTTCAGTATTCGATAAAACTGACTCACGTATTATCTCAGGCCAAAATGGCGCTGAATTACTGCCCATAGGAGATATGCTTTACATGGCTCCTAACTTGGTTGAGCCACTTCGTTTACACGGTGCTTTAGTGCATGAACAGGAAATATACGCAGTAATACAAGACTGGCAAACATATGGTCAACCTCAATATATTGAAATTATTCCTGTGAATGATTATGAAGCACTAACGTTTGAAGATGAAGAGCTTGATCCATTGTTTGATCAGGCTGTCATTTTCGTCGTAGAAAAAAAACGGGTATCAATATCTGGAGTCCAACGCCAATTTCGAATCGGCTATAACAGGGCTACGCGTATTATTGAACAAATGGAGACCTCTGGTATCATCAGTATGCCTGATAATAATGGCAACCGGAGTGTATTGGCTCGACCATCATAAAAAAACAAAGAGCAAGTTACTTCTGCAAATCACATTCAACTTTTTTCTCGTTGTATACCAGTAGCACTGGAATAGCATTAAGAGGCGCATCTGGCTGCCATGTCATGTTTACATTTCCTATTTTTTTCGATACGTTGCGAGTATATGTTGATGACATCGACACGTAAAGATTTTATGTCGAAAAAATAAGAGAATATCGACGTGTCATCAACAAGCGTCGATGCACTATCCGTAAGCAGTTAGGTGAGAAAGCGATAGATTTGTTGATTGATACCCGCGAGCAGGAAACCCGTATCAATTACAAACAGGCAATGAATGGAACAACCAATCTGCAAGAACGCGTCGAACATCTGGTTGCCATAAGATGCCGTGAAGGTTACATGGCTCAATGGTCACATACAGAAAATGGCGCCATTTTGCTGATAGAAAACCATTGCCCAATTTGCGCTGCCGCTAAGGTATGCCAGGGTTTTTGCCGCGCTGAACTGAATGTATTTCAGGATATACTTCAAGCTCAGGTAGAACGAGTAGAGTATATGCTCACCGATTCACGGCGCTGTACTTATCGCATAACTAGCAATATTCACCCGGAATAAAGCAAAAAATAAAAAGTGAATATTCATTCAATTATAGGGTTGCCCATTGGCGAAAACGTGTTGCGGTATGGCTCTGCACCCGATAACCAACAGAGATAATAGCATCCAGATTATAATGTTTAGTTCGGTAGTTTTTACCATCTACGGCAGTAGTAAAGAATTCCTTTACTACTGCATCTTCAATTAATTCCTTTTCTCGAAAGATATTTTTTAAATGTTGGCCAATATTTTGCTTACTGGTCTGAAACAACTCCGCCATCAATGCTTGCGTCAGCCAAACTGTTTCATCCTGAAAACGAACGTCCAATCGGGTTTCCCCATCTTCGGTTTGATAGATAATAAACTGCGAATGATTATCCGTGTTTTCCATTTTTTTCTCTTCAAACAAGTACCGGGTATTGCACAAAGCAAACCATGAACACGATGTCTTTGGCAATACCAGCTTTATTAAACTGCTCTGCTACTTTCTATATTCTCTTCTCCGTTAAACATAAAAAATATCCCGCCAGTCAATAATATCAATACACCGGATATCATTAAAAGGAGTTGAATATTAATATAGTCAGCAATTGGACCAAATATCACCATCCCTAACGGCAAAGAGCAGGATATAGCAATTTGAACCAAACTAAATACTCTTCCCATCATCTCCGGCTCGACTTTTTCCTGCATAATAGAGATCATTGGTGCGTTAAAACAAGGCGTTATAGCGCCCAAAGAGATGTTTAATGCCAGATACAGTGGAAACCAATATGCATTACCAAGAGCAATCATAAATATACCGAACAGTGTGCAAGCTATTCCCGTTATACGCAGTTTATTTTTATATTCACTCCAAAAAGAAATCAGCAATCCACCTAACAATGCTCCGGCACTAAATGTCATTTCATTAACGGCTAAACGCCATGACTCTTCACCAAATGTCCTGTTAACCAATAGAGGTGTCAAAAAAGCAGCCGGACTAATCAGGAAGCAAACACAAATCAGAAAAATCAAAATATTTCTGATTAGCTTATTCTCTTGCAGATAGCGAAAACCCGCTAGCATCGCCTGAAATTTATTATCCGGTATGGAATCAGAAGCTATTTTGGCAATAGGAATAAATGCAACAATACTGATACCAATAACAGCAGTAGCAACATCCACTAAAAGAATATTCTCAATCGAAGTCTGAGAATACAAAAAACCACTAATGGCTGGAGAAGCCAGCATCGTCAGTGAATTCAGAGAAGTATTAAGACCATTAACCCGCAACAGTTTCTCTTTCGGGACCAGTTGTGGAATGATAGCACTAGCCGCCGGAGCCTGAATGCCTGTACCAAATGAGCGGATAATCAGTGCCACAAATAGCAGCTCAATACTCTTAAACCCAAGCATAAAAGAGATCGCTAAACCAAGGGTCACTAATGCAATCAGCGCATCAGAGGCAATACAGAGTAACTTACGGTTGTAAGTATCAGCCCAAACACCGGCAAATAAAGAGATTAATACCTGTGGAAGAAATGCGCAGAGTACCGCGATAGCCAACATTTCTCCTGATGAAGTATTTAAGGTGATATACCAGACAATCGAGAATTGGACAATAGAAGAACCAAGCAGAGAAATTGTCTCAGCTAATAAAAAAAGAGTTATTTTTCGTTTCCAACCTGTATGTAATGCATTCATTTTAATCACACCTTTAGAAACCTGAATCCCTTGTGTTTGATTGATAATTATTCAAACACAAATTCCTTTAGTTCTTTTATGGTCGGCGCACCCGCAGCACCAGAACGACTGACAACAATGGCAGCAACGCGATTGCCAAGTTCAACAGCATCTTTCAGCGACATTCCCTGTGATAAACCAGCCAGCATGCCACTACTATGAGCGTCACCCGCACCGATGGTATCCACCACTTTCACTTTATAGGCAGCAACATGTTCTGGGTCACGATCAGGCAAACATATCCATGTACCCTGTAAACCTAACCGACAGATAATAGTGATTTTTCTTTTGCTGGAATAATGGCTGGCCTGAACGACAGGATCACCTTCCCCACACAACATAGTCATTTCATCACGATTCAGTGTCAAAATAGTTCGGCCAACAGGCAATGCATCAATAAAAGCGGAATCTATATTGGGTAAACGGGGACCAAAATCCAACAATAATGTCTGTCCAGGTGGTGACGCCAATAACCAGTCACACAAAATCGCCGTTGTTTTGCTCGCCATAACATAACCACTGGAGTAGATATATCCCCTTTCCGGTAAAGCAATAGCCGAGAGCATTGCCGAACTCCAGTCAACCTCACAACCACTAACAGAGACAAAACTTCTTTCACCATCCGGTTCAACCATTGCCAGACACCAGCCATTATCAAGCGATGAGTTGGTTAATGTAACCTCAAGCCCAAGAGCCTGCATCTCTTTAGTTATCCGCTTCCCCCAATACCCGTTACCAACGGGTATACCATTAACCACAGGGATTTGCAGACGAGCCAAAGCCCGGGCAACATTAAAACCTGAACCGCCAATCTGTTGATCAATTTCTTTGGCTTCCTGGTCTTCACCACTGCGAGGAAGCCTTGGTAAGCTAAGAACAATATCACCTGCGGCAGCACCAATTACGGTAATCGGCAGTAAACCCCCCATTAGTCCCTCCTTTTACTGGTCAAATATAAGTCATAATTCCATCAGACTGACAAAGAAAGAGGCAAATAATCCAGAACTGGGATCCACATCAACAGACCATCAATAAATCCACTGTTGATAATCCTATTTACGGTAGATAAAGATCGCTTCCCAGAAATGGCCCCGGCCATGGTACCGATGGCATCCGCATCTCCCCCGAGGTTGGCGCAAAAAATCACACACCGAACCGAATGACCATCAACTCAATCCACCATGACCAGAGCACAAGGAACAGACTCCAATGATGTCCATTCCGGCACCAATAAAGTCATAAAGTTCTTTCAGTTTATCCAGCCAAAATGCAGCCACTTATTGCAAGATCCATCGTTCAGAAGACATACCTGTTGCATCACCAATTGCCTGACCATAGCCATAGAAATAACCTGGAGTAGTATCTAATACGGGTTTAGTCATCCTTAATATCCGAATCAAATGCATAAGAAATATTTATACTTTAACATCAATCAGCCTCAATAAAAGTCGGCCTGTATAATTATGTGATATCAATGTGACTGCTCCCTGTCAGATCGGACCAGACTGATTACTTTATCCGTTGTTATTCGCCCCTGACACGTCTGACATAGGTATGCGAACAGTCCGATAAGAAAAATGATTGAGAGTGAAATTGAAAAACAGTTGCAGAAAGTTGAAATTGGAGAATATTTACCGACATCTGAAGTGCGGCAAGCGCCATATTCATATGACACCCACCCACTTATTATTTTATGGCTTACTTTTTACCTGCCACTTCTAGTTGCTGATAAATATAGTATTTGTAACTATCCACCAGCGCTTTATCCTGACAATCATCCAGCGCCCCCCGACAAAGGTGACGCATCGTCATATTCGCCCGGTAAAAAGGTGAAGCATCCAATTTAGCCCTCTCCATAATCATTCCACCAAGGAATGAAATATCCGTCAGCTCATTAGTCTGAACAGGGTTTCCCTGTTTTAGGTTATCCCGCATAGTGAACTGAGTGATATAACCCGGATTTAAAAATACGCTATTGTACTGACTTAGCTCAATATTGGGTTGATGATCACCAAAGTAGAGAAAAATGGTAGGCTTTTCCCGTTTAGCGACAAACTCACTGAAATCTTTGAATGCCGGGTCAGAAGCCTTGATTTTCTCCATATAGTGACTGAATTTACCAACCGCCTGTAAATTTTTCACATGCCCGGAAAGTCCGTAATCATCTGAATGATCTTCATCATATGGGCCATGTTCATACATAGTCAGTGAGAAAATAAACAACGGCTTATCGGTTTCCTGTGCCAGAATTTCTTTCACATAACTCAACATCTCTTGTGTAGAGATGGTCCACAGATTTTCATCAGGGCTGGCGGGATACCCTAACTCCTGCGGTTGGATAATACGGTCAACACCCAGTGTCTGATAAGCATGACCAGAATGATAGGAGGATTTATTAAATGGTGTCAGAACAACAGTGTAATAGCCATTCTGTTTCATCTCACGGAATAAGCTGTATTTCAGGTGATCAACGATAAAATAAAAAACAGCATTTTTGCGCGAGCCAAAATCATCGGTATTCAACCCCGTCAGGGCAGAGAATTCAGATAACCAAGTACCCCCACCGAAAGTTTGTACCCGCATTGGACTTTGTGCGCTGACCCCGGGATCCCGCTGGAACATATAAAGATCCGGCAGATGGGCATCATCAGGCAACTGATAGATATGCGGAGTAACAGTAGACTCCTGCAATAACAACACCACATCGGGTTTGATTTCTGACTGAGGCACAGGCAGCGTGACATTCTTAGCCTGTTGCAGGAAATAATCGGATGATTGCCCAAACTGAGGCACACGATGTTTGGCATCTTTAGCCGACATCACCATATTGGTCACTGTACCACGCCCTTTTGGCAGTGAAGATTCCCATTGATCTCTAAACGCGTTGGCAGTAACGCTCACTTCCCATGTACAGAACGCAACCAGCACCAGGCTGGCAGTACGCCATTTGAAACTACGTAAAGGTGATGATTTTTTCCAGCTCAGAGTCATATTAAACATCAACCAGATAAACATAGCGACAATTCCCAGGCCAGCCAGCCAATAGTGTCGCAATGTTTCCTGATTAGAAGGATCAAACATCAGGTTAAGGTCAGAGAACATCAGTTGTTCTTTGTAGTAATGAACCTTTATCTGATTAAGGAATTTAAAGATAATAAACAGTGTTCCGGTAAAGGCGGCAGAAAACAGCAACCGGGCTGACACAAAAAACACCAGACCAAATATCACACCAAACACACCGACAGCTATCAGCGCCGGGTAAATATCTTCACTTTTTTCAAAAACCAGTATTAAAGTTGCAATAAACAATAATCCCAGATAAACACCCGATATTATCTTTCTTTTCATACCGTACCAAATCCCGTTAATAGAAAGCTCACGCCGATAACAGTTAGCAAAAATAACACAGGCTGGTTAAATCAACAGAAACAAAACTGTAATTCTGCTGAAATTGCCCACATTTTAGGCAAAAAATTATCAGAATAGTCCATTATCCCTAAGAATATGTGATTCAGCCTGACGGCGGGTAAAACCACTGTGATCAAAGAATTCCAGGATCTGAATAGCCAATTTACGACCAATACCTAATTCATCACGAAAATCGGCGGCAGTAATCGCACCATGATTTTGATTAAACTTGCGGATAAGTTCCGCGAACTGCTGAATTCGTTGGCTACCGTAATAGCGATCCGGAACAATGGCGGTAATATGTCCCAATTGAGCTGATTTTTTCAACAAACTGCGAATTATCGCCTCTTCTTCCTTTAAATCAGAAGCCAAGTCACGCACCCACCAGGGATCATCTGTAAAATAGGGAGCGACTCGTTGCCACAGTTTTGCCTGTTCATCACTGAAAGCCAAACCCTGCTCAGGAAGATATAACCAACCATGTGACTGTTTTAATTGCCCATCCCTGAGCAAGAGATCTATCAGAGTATAAACCAGCGCTTCATTCAGCGCCGGCAACGCCATCCGTTTCAGACGAGCCCTTCCCAAACCCAGTTGATCAGCATGTTGCTGATGGTATTCAGCCAAAACCTGTAACAATTTCTGTTCCGCCAATCCAGCATTGCTCTGTGATAACACCATACCATCGGCAATAATCACATCCATATCAGCCAGTAATTGGTGGAGATCCGCTTCCGTTAACTGGCGCGCCCAGGAAAAATGGCTGAGAGAAAGTGCGCCTCGCAGCAAATGGAGTGTTAAGTTAGCCGCATGGTCCGATGTTTTGGCAAGCTGGGTAAGCCAATGCAAAAATTCTGGCTGGCGCTTACCACGGCGGGGAGAATTGAGGTTTATCACCCGTGCCCCGGCAAGTGTTTTTCTGGCACTGATATCGCGCAATATCAGCCGGTCATGCTCAACCAACCATAATGGGCTATCAAGCACCAATTCAGCCAGCCGAGGCGTATCAGAAAGCTGATTCAGTAATGAAATCCGACCCGTTATATGGCTAGCGGCATGATGAATATGCAGAGATTGCCAATTTCGCAAAGGTTCATCAGTTTCCACTTCCACCAGTACCCTCTCCACATTTTCAAAAGGTTTTTGGGAAAGTAGCCAGTCACCGCGAGAAACCTGTTCTTTACTCACATCACCGATGATATTCAGTGCAATACGCTGCCCGGCCTGAGCCATACTTGTCTGTTGATTCTGAGCGTGCAGGCCACGCACTCTGATTTGTTTATCACTACCGGTCAGCCAGAGAATATCTCCGGCACTAACCTGGCCGGCCAATGCCGTTCCCGTCACCACCAGACCCGCGCCTTTTACACTGAAAGCGCGGTCGATTGCCAAACGAAAACGCTGATGTAATTTTTCATGCTGCTTATTTTGCTGATGTAACTGCAACAGATGTTGCCTCAGAGGAACAACACTTTCTTCCTCAGTGGCAGCCGTGACAAACAGAGGGGAACCAATCCAACCTTGAGTTACCAGCTCATATTCAATCTGTTGGCGAACGTCAATTATCCGTTGCGGTTCCACCCGATCTGCTTTAGTGAGCGCAACGATCACCACCGGGCAGCCAATCAAACGCAGAATAACTAAATGTTCTCTAGTCTGAGCCATTACCCCATCGTCACAAGCGACCACTAACAAAACATGATCGATACCACCGACCCCAGCCAGCATATTGGCGAGGAATTTCTCATGTCCGGGCACATCCACAAAACCAATCGAAGATCCATCCGACTGCGGCCAATAGGCATAACCGAGATCGATGGTCATACCCCGTTTTTTCTCTTCCGGCAAATGTGCCGTATTAACGCCGGTAATAGCTTGAATCAGTGTGGTTTTACCATGGTCAACATGACCTGCTGTGGCAAAAATCATAGTAGTTTCAGAAAATTATGGTAGTTCCAGAAGATTATAGTAATAGTGCCTGCAATAATTCCTTTCCATCTTCAAGGCAACGTAAATCGAGCCACAAGCGCCCTCCAGAGATACGGCCAATAACGGGTTTCGCTAATCCACGCCAACAGCGGGCCAGCTGTTCCAGTGTACTCCCTTGACCATCAGCGGCAGCGAAAGTTAAAGCCCAACTAGGCAAACGATCAACCGGCAGCGAACCACTGCCAATCTGTGAATAACATGGCTCACTACGAACAATAAACCGGTCACCATAATATGCCTGAATCTCAGGCAATAGCTGTTGTGCCATATCATGCATTTCTTGCTGTTGGCGGGTTAACAAACGCAACGTTGGCAACTGCCGGCAGAGTTGTTCAGGGCGCTGATACAACCGTAAAGTCGCTTCCAGAGCTGCTAAAGTCATTTTGTCTGCCCGCAAAGCACGTTTCAGTGGATGACGCTGGATAGCTTCTATCCATTGTTTTTTACCAAGAATAATTCCAGCCTGTGGCCCCCCCAGTAATTTATCACCAGAGAAAGTCACCAAATCAATGCCTTGGTCCAGATAATCCCGGGGCATAGGTTCAGCCGGCAACCCATATTGCGCCATATTAATCATGGAGCCACTACCCAGATCAATTGCCGTAGGAATTTGAGATTTCACCCCCAAAGCGGCCAATTCACTACCAGACACTTCCGCAGTAAAACCTTCAATAATGTAATTACTGGTATGCACCTTCATCAGAAGAGCAGTCTCTTCATTGATAGCCTGCTGATAATCTCTCAGGTGAGTGCGGTTAGTCGTACCGACTTCAACCAACTGGCATCCTGCCTGAACCATCA